>DFBD01000041.1:0-4955 GCA_002367255.1 Rhodobacterales bacterium UBA3089
CCGTCACCTGCGGGTTCCGCTTTGGAGCGCATTAGCCCCAGATCGGTTCCGCAATGCGGCTCGGTCAGGTTCATGGTGCCGGTCCATTCGCATGTGACCATCTTGGGCAGGAACTTGGCTTTCAGTTCATCCGACGCATGGGCGTGGATCGCCTCGTATGCGCCGTTGGTCAGGCCGGGGTACATGTTGAACGCCAGATTGGCTGAAACGTGCATCTCGCCTACGGCTGTGCCCAGTATGTAGGGCATGCCTTGGCCGCCGTATTCAGGGTCGGCCCCTAGGCCTGTCCAGCCGCCTTCACGAATAACGTCAAAAGCTTCTTTGAAACCCGTCGGGGTGCGGACAACGCCATTTTCCAGCGTGCAGCCCTCTTTGTCACCAACCGCATTTAGCGGCATAAGGACATCGCGGGCGATTTTTCCGGCTTCGTCAAGGATGGCACCGGTGAAATCACGATCCAGATCGGCATACCCGGGGGTGTCGCTTTCGTGGACGCGTAGAACATCGTGCAACACGAAATCGAGGTCTTTTAGGGGCGGGGTATAAGTAGGCATATCAATAATCCTTTATTCAGCGGCTAGCTTGACGCCACGGTCAGCGAGAACCGTATCGCCCCATTGCAATTGTTCTTTTAGGTCGGCGATCGCGCCGGTTAATTCTTCGCGTTTTTCTTCCATGTCACGCAGACGTTCCTGCGCGAGTTCGTATGTCTTGGTCAGTTGTGTGGTTTGCTGGTCACCCAAAGAATATAGGTTTAGCAGTTGGCGAATTTCTTCGAGGCTGAAACCGAAACGTTTACCTTGCAGGATCAACTTTAACCGCGCGCGGTCGCTTTTGGAGAAGAGGCGCTTTTGCCCTTCGCGGGTGGGGAAAATAAGTTCCTTGGCCTCGTAGAACCGTAAAGTCCTTGGTGTGACGTCATAAGACTCGCACATTTGGCCTATAGTCATCATAGAATCTGTCATGGCTCCCCTTTGGTTGACGTTAACGTAAACGTTAGGGCGAGTCGAAATCAAGTAAAGTTGACGTGGACGTCAGGTGACGTCGCGTCAGCCAAGCGCGTCGAGGGAGTCCTGTGTCATCTGGCGCAGGCGGGCAAGCTCGCAGGATATCTCTTCCAGTTCGACCCGCCTCTCTTCGAGCTGGGCGAGCTGGTCCGTGGACATCTGTATCCAGCGTTCCATCTGGCCGCGGTTCTGGTCGCCTTGGTCGTACAGCTCCAGCCATTGCCGGATTTCTTCGAGCGGGAAGCCAAAGCGCCGTCCTTGGCGGATAAGTTTGACACGCGCTTTTTCGGTCGCGCCATAGTGGCGGGTGCGGCCAATCTTGGCCGGAGCGATCAATTCAAGATACTCATAATAACGCAGCGTGCGCGGTGTTACTTCGAACAACGCGCACATTTCTTTCAGCGTTAGTGTTTCTTCTGACATTGCGTCACCCTTTTTGCTCTATTTTGAGCAAGGGGGAGGGGATTTGCAATCACAAGAATGCGTCTGGAGCGAAGAAATAGAACCCGTAGGCAAGAATTACGGCGGGAACCGTGCTGTATAGGGTCGCCATAACCGCCGCTTTGGGGTTGAGGGCGATGGCCGGGAACAATGCGTCGCCGTCATTCGAGATGGCATTACCCATCAGCGCCGCGAACGGAATTATGCCGTTTACATAAAGCGTCGTCACCAGAACCTGCGGCCCGCAGCCCGGGATCAGGCCGATTAGAACCCCCATCAAAGGCAACAACGGCGCAACGGAAGAGAACATGTCTTTAAGGTCAAGACCTGCAAATACCACGACATAGTCATAAGCCAGATACGCGCCGATCACCCAGATGGAGATGAAGCTGGTTTCCTCGGCCACGCGCGTAAACGGCGCGTCATCCACATGGGACATCGCATGAACAGGGGAGCTGGACCACACCAGCAGGCCAATGGCCGTGCCAATTAACCCGACAACCATCATCCAAGGCCCGTAAGCCGCCGCCAAATCGACTTGTGCCAATTGCGAGATTCCCATGACCAGACCGGGTAGGACTACGGCCATATACGCATAGTCTTTGGGTCTGGTGCGACCGATTAGCGGGGCCAGTTCGCAGGTGGCCGAAGCCACACCGCGATAATCTATTTTATTGAACCAGTTCACCAGATAGCCGGAAATAACGCCGACCAATAAGGATGTGGGTAGCACCACCGCCGCCACATCTGGACGTGTCGCGATCAAAAGGAACGCAGCGTCACCCATTGTGGCCGTAAGCGCGGCCACAACTGCACCAAAACCGACATTGCCGGACGAATAGGCCGCCACCACCACAACCGCGCCTCCACAACCGGGTGTTGAGCCTAGCAGGGCGGAAAGTGGCACTTGCCAGCCTTTCGCGTTTCGAAGGGCAGAGCCGAGGTCGAAGTTGAACATGCGCTCGGCCCCGTAAAAGAGCAATAAAGTCGTTGCGACAAAGGCGCTGACCTGCACGTAGGCGTCTGTCATCAGGCCTCGGGTTAGTTCGCCCAACTCGCCGGGATAGATCGCTAGAACTGCCATTACCAGCACAACAAGCAAGCGTTTTACTTTGAACGGGCCAATTTTATCTGGCCAAACTGTGGGCGTATTCGTGTCGGTAAATGTTGGGTGCATTGTGCCGCCTCTCTGCAATTGCGAGCCATTCTCATTTGCAATATAGGAATATAACTGGCAAAAGCAAGTGAAACATGCCCAGAGTGTGTTTAACGTTATTATGTGCGAGAAGGATGCCATGACACAAACCACTACTGCCGAACGTCGCAAGATGGCCGAACAGTTCATATCCGTAATTCCCCATTCCCGAGACCTCGGTATGGCGCTTGAAGATTTCGGCGACGGGATGGCCGAAATGTCAATCGAGTATGATCCGCGTTTTGTAGGCGACCCCGACACGGGGGTTCTTCACGGCGGCGTTATCACAGCGTTGCTTGATACCTGTAGCGGCGTGGCGGTTTCCAGCCACTCATCTGTAACCGAAGCAACCGCAACCATCGACTTGCGGATCGATTACATGCGCCCGGCAACGCCCGGGCAACGCATTCTGGCCAAGGCACAATGCTATCGCGTCACCAAATCTGTCGCCTTTGTGCATGCCAAAGCCTACGACGAAAACGAGGATGCCCCCGTGGCCACAGCCGCAGGTGCCTTCACCGTCGGGCTTCCAAAGAAGGAGGGCGCATGATGACCCGTCCAAAACCCGAACCCGTACAGGTTATTAAACAACGTCGCGATGCTGCTTTGGCAAAGCTGGCGGGAAATGTGCCGTATATCCAGCACCTCGGCGTGAATTTTGACCGCAGGGGCGACGAGCTGACGGCAATTTTGCCTTACAACGAAAACCTGATTGGTAATCCGTTTCTGCCAGCCATCCACGGCGGCGCTATCGGCGCATTTATGGAAATAGCAGCGGTGATGGAATTGATGTGGTCTATTGTCTGGCAGCAAATGGAAAACGGCGGCCCTGCTGCCGAAGCGATCGAGCGGGGGGCGTTTCCCGCTATGCCCAAGACAATCGACTTCACGGTGGATTACTTACGCACTGGCCTGCCGCGTGATGCCTATGCGCGTGCGCGGGTGAACCGGTCCGGACGACGGTATGCATCCGTGAATGTGGAGGCCTGGCAAGACAATAAAACCAGAATTTTCTCTCAGGCCACAGGACATTTCCTGATGCCCCAGTTGATTACTGAATGAACTCAGCCGAGATCACCCACCGCCGCGTCCTGAACGTGGCCATTCCTATTGTGATTTCCAACGCGACTTACCCTATCTTGGGGGCGGTTGATACCGGGGTTGTCGGGCAGCTTGGTGATGCGGTGCCGATTGGTGCGGTGGGCATCGGAGCGATTATCCTGTCCGGCCTTTACTGGATTTTCGGGTTCCTGCGGATGGGAACATCCGGCCTTGTCGCGCAAGCGCGCGGGGCAGGTGATGTGCCCGAAACGAAGGCGATATTTATACGCGGGATGATCATCGGGATCACCGCTGGCGTGGTGATTTTTGCGCTACAAATTCCGCTTTTCTGGGCTTCGTTCCAAATCGCACCTGCCAGTTCCGAAGTCGAGGTGCTGGCGCATGATTACATGTCCATTCGCATTTGGGGCGCGCCTGCGTCCATATCGCTATACGCCATTACCGGCTGGTTAATCGCGATGGAGCGCACCCGCGCAGTCCTGTTGTTACAGCTATGGATTAACGGGGTAAACGTGGCACTGGACCTGTGGTTCGTGCTGGGCTTGGATATGGGCGTTGAAGGCGTAGCCACGGCTACACTTATAGCGGAGTGGACAGGGGTGATATTTGGCCTCTTCTTATGCCGCAGCATATTCAGGGGCAACCAGTGGCGCGACTGGGGGCGGGTATTCGACCGCGTCAAAACCCGTCGGATGGCCAGTGTCAGCGGCGATATCATGGTGCGATCACTATTGCTGAACGGCAGCTTCATGACCTTCCTGTTTATTGGTGCAAAGCTTGGCAATGTAACCCTTGCGGCGAACCAGATTTTGCTACAATTCGTCGAGATCACCGCCTATGCGCTGGATGGTTTCGCTTTTGCCGCCGAAGCGATGGTTGGCGTCGCGCTGGGGGCGAAAAATCGTGCTGCACTGCGCCGTGCGTCCATTTTATCCAGCCAATGGGGATTGGCCGGCGGCGTTCTACTGATGGTCGTATTCCTCGTCTTTGGTCCGGCCATAATCGATATAATGACCACCGCGCCCGATGTTCGGGCCGAGGCGAAGTCCTATCTGTGGTGGATGGTCATCTTCCCGATCATCGGCCTGCCAAGCTGGATGTTTGACGGCATCTTTATCGGCGCCACCCGTACCCGTGACATGCGCATTGCGATGCTGCAATCTACCGCCGTTTACATAGGCATATTGTTCGTTCTGGTGCCGACAATGGGCAACCACGGCCTATGGGCATCGCTGATGATCTTTGACATC
>DFBD01000041.1:5055-8798 GCA_002367255.1 Rhodobacterales bacterium UBA3089
TGGAACACCACTGGACGTTCGATCAGGATCGGGTGGGTTGCCATGGCCGCGATCAGGTCAGCTTCGGTGGCATTCGCCAGGCCCAGCTCCTTATAAACGCTTTCTCCTTTGCGGATAAGGTCGTTCGCGGCGATCCCGAGCAGGGCCAATGTATCACGAATTTCATCTGCTGTAGGCGTGGCCTCCAGGTATTTCACAATCACAGGGCTAAACCCTTCGTCTTCCAGTATCGCCAAGGTCTCGCGGGATTTCGAACAGCGCGGGTTGTGCCAGATTGTCGGTTGGGTCATAGCCATTCCTCTCGTTTTGTGCCGACAGCCTCGGCCACATTGGCGAAGCCGTCGCGCGCCAGTAATTCGTCCAGCCCGCGTGCAATGTCGCCCGCCAACCCGATGCCATAGTAGACCATGGCGGTGTAAAGCTGTACCGCGCTCGCGCCCGCCTGAATTTTGGCGTATGCCTGCTGCGCCGAACCAACGCCACCGACGCCGATCAGGGGCAGTTTGCCTTCGGTCAGGGCGGAAAGTTGCGCCAGTATGCGGGTGGACTTTTCGAACAACGGCTGGCCGGAAAGGCCACCGGCTTGGGCGGCATAGGCGCTTGACAGGCCGTCACGTGAGAGGGTCGTATTGGTGGCAATGATGCCCGAAATTCCGGTCGAGGTTGCCACATCTGCGATGTCCTGCAAATCTTGCGGCTCCAGATCCGGCGCGATTTTCAGGAAAACGGCGACGGGTTTATCCAGTGCCGTATTTGCATTCATAACCCCTGCTAACAAACCTTGAAGCGCGGCCTTCCCTTGCAAGTCCCGCAGCTTTTCGGTGTTGGGNNCGCGAAATCCACATATGGGCCACAGGTTTCCAATACCCGCGCAAAATCTTCGGCCTTGTCGGTACTGTCTTTATTGGCCCCGAGGTTTATTCCCAGGATACCGTTTTCAGGCCTGCCAGCCAGACGCCCTGCAATCACATCCATACCCTGATTGTTAAATCCGAAACGGTTGATTGCGGCCTCGTCTGCTGATAGGCGAAACAACCGAGGCTTGGCATTTCCCGCCTGCGCGCGCGGTGTTGCAGCCCCCACCTCGACAAAACCGAAACCCGAGGCCAGCAATGGCGCTATCGCTTCGGCGTTTTTGTCAAACCCTGCGGCCAGCCCGACAGGGTTTGGCAGCGACATCCCTGCCAGCGTGGTCGCCAGTCGGGGCGAGGTCACAGCGCCAGGTGTCGGAACCATACCCATCTTCAAAGCCTTGATAGACAAGCCATGCGCGACCTCGGGGTCGAGAAGATGCATCAACGGCAGTCCGAGTTTTTGCAAAACCGCCTTCACAGCACGCCGGCCGGAAACACATGCGCATCGCCTTCAAGCGGCAAAGGTTTAACCCATACGATATCTTCCATCCGCAACGCACGGTAAAGATGCGGAAACAAATCGCCGCCGCGCGAGGGCTCCCATTTCAAAGCCTCGCCAAGCGTGTCAGGTTCCAGCGCCAAGATCCACAGGCCTTCTACTTTGTTAAAATACTTATCCACTGTCTCGGCCACTTGCGTGCCGGTGGAGATATGCACATAGCCGTCAGCCAGATCGATAGGGGCGCCAAGCGTCTCGCCTGCGGCCTCGAATACGGCCCACTCATCCGCACGGAATATTTTGTAAATCATCATGGGGGGTGAATGCGTCAACCCCGAGCGAAGGTCAACCCCGCCTTACATATGCCCTTCCGATTTCGCCCATGCCATGGTCGCATCAAGGGCCTCTTCCATCGGGGCGAACATTTCGTCCACTTCATCTTTCGTGATGATCATAGGCGGGCACAATACGATGCTGTCTACCACCGCCCGAACTATCACACCGCGATCTACCAGTTCCGCAGCCATTCGTGCGCCGACTTTACCGATTGTTGCAAAACCGCCGGGGGTTTTATCCGGTGACATTTCCAATGCCCCCATTAAACCTAGCGCGCGGTATTCGCCAACAAGCGGGTGTTCAGCCAGCCGCGCCAGATGTGCTTCGAAATGTGGGGCGAGTTCCTTTACGTGGCCAACGATGTTTCGCCGTTGGTAAATCTCTAATGCTTTGGCGCCAACGGCGCAGCCCATCGGGTGGCCGCCATAAGTGAAGCCATGCCCGAATGTGCCCAGCTTGCCTGAATGCCCTTCGATCACGTCTGCCATATCCTGATTAATCGCAACGGCTGAAAGTGGCGCAAAACCGGCGGTTAGCTGTTTGGCCATCGACATGGATGTGGGCTTCATGCCTAAAGTCTGACTGCCGAACCATTCGCCTGTACGGCCAAAGCCGCAGATCACTTCATCAGCTATCAACAGGATGTCGTACTTTTCTAATACGGGGGCAATCGCCTCGAAGTAGCCCTGCGGCGGGACGAGCACGCCGCCAGCGCCCATGACGGGTTCGGCGATGAAGGCGGCAACGGTTTCCGGCCCCTCCATTATAATCTGGGCTTCCAAGGCGGCGGCGAGGCGGTCTGAGTATTCCAGTTCGCTTTCGCCTGCTTGGGCCTCTTTCCAGTGATGCGGGGTGCTTGTGTGCAATATCCGGTCCACTGGCAGGTCGAAATCCATGTGGTTAAACGGCAGGCCTGTCATCGATGCCGACACGATTGTCACCCCGTGATACCCTTTCTTGCGGCTGATGATTTTCTTCTTTTCAGGCCGTCCCATCGCGTTGTTGTAATACCAGATCATCTTGATCTGGGTCTCGTTCGCCTCGGAGCCAGATGACTGATAGAACACGCGCGCCATTCCGGGGGCGAGCTCTTTGATCTTCTCGGCGAGTTCAACCGCTGGTTCGTGGGATTTGTTGCCAAACAGGTGATAATACGGCAGTTTGCCCATCTGTTCTTGTGCCGCCTCGACCAGTTCGGCGTCGCTGAAACCAAGGCCGGCGCACCAAAGGCCTGCCATCGCTTCGATGTACGGGCGGCCTGTGTCGTCAAACACCCGAACGCCTTCGCCGCGCGTGATAATTTGCAATCCGGTTTCGCGAAGCATCGGCGAGTTGGCGTAAGGGTGAAGCAGGGCTTCGAGGTCGCGGGTTTGTGAATTTGGCAGGGGGGTGTTCATCAGGGGGCCTCCGTTAACTGGATTTTCCGGAGCGTATGTGGGAGATTTCAGGGCGTCAATTATATTTAGCGTCAGGAAAGTGAGTATTTGGGCAAAATAGAAGTTGTTTGCAAAGATTTTACGAAATCGTCGTGATGGCGTTTGCGCGACTCGGTAACATGTTGTTTACTTACCCGTGTAATTCATTTGGAGAGAAACATGAAAATATCTCGTATACTTATGGCTGCTTCGGCACTGGCAATGTCTGCCACTGGCGCTCTGGCCGATTATAATCTCACAATTCTTCATACAAACGACTTCCACGCGCGCTTTGAACCGATCAGCAAATACGACTCCGGTTGTTCTGCTGAAGACAATGCCGAAGGCAAATGCTTCGGCGGGTCCGCGCGCCTGGTAACAGCTATCGAAGCTGCGCGTGCACGTTCTGACAACTCCATCCTTGTTGATGGCGGCGATCAGTTCCAGGGCACGCTGTTCTATACTTACTATAAAGGTAAGCTAGCAGCCGAGATGATGAACAAGATGGGCTACGAAGCGATGACCGTGGGTAACCACGAATTCGACGACGGTCCCGAAGTTCTTCGTGGCTTCATGGATGCGCTGAATTTCCCGATCCTGATGTCGAACGCCGACTTCTCGGGCGAGCCGCTACTGGCT
>DFBD01000056.1:0-9115 GCA_002367255.1 Rhodobacterales bacterium UBA3089
TTTGGTGTTGCGGTTGTTTTGCCAGTTGTTGGCTCGTCCGATTTTGGTTTAGAAAACATTTTGTCCTGCCTTTATATAATTCATAGGGTTTACGGCATTGCCGTTGGTGCGAACTTCATAATGTAGATGGGGTCCACTGCTTCGGCCAGTATTCCCCATATCTGCGATTCTATCCTCGCGCGAGACACGCTGGCCCTTTGTCACGTGGATTTTGTTTAGATGAGCATACACGGTTTCAAAACCAAACTCATGCGTAATCTTTACAACATTACCATATCCGGTCTGCCAACCGGCAAAATTGACTACGCCGTCGGCGGTCGCGTAAATCGGGCTGCCGGTTGCGCCGGCCATATCGACACCTTTGTGAAGGCGGCCGTTGCGGGGGCCGAAACTACTGGAATAGCGGAACGTCGTCTGGACGGGAATCGCCAAGGGCAGCTTTGCCGCCGTAATGTTGTATATCTGAACGGTATCTAGGTCACGCATCAAAGCTTCTAGCCGCAAATCCGGCGCATCCATGCCCAAGAAAGCCGCTTCGTCCAACGCCCCGCTAAGCCCGCCTGAACCGGAGTAATTCCGCCGTACATTCGCGATAAGGCTGTCAACATCAAGCCCCGTGCGTTCCAGCATTGTCTCTAGTGGACCGAATGATACCAGCACCGCTTCTTCAAGCTGGGCAATCATACGGTCACGTCGTTGGGCATCCAGTTTGACGCGTTGCGCTGCTTCTTCGATCTGCGCCTCCAACGTATTCGTGTATTCAATCGATGCATCGCGCGTTTGCAACGTTTCGTCCAGCACGGCGTTTAATGCGTTAACGGTAACTTTTAGCTCGTGTTCTGTGGATTCGCGGGGTCCTGTACCTGCTGAACTTGCGGCGAATTCGGCTTGCAATCCATCGAGTCCCGCCTGCGCGGCGTTTCGTTCCGCTGTGACGCTGTTTAGTTTGCGTTGCAAGGCAAAGAGTGTGATTTCCTGTTCGTTCTGAACGGTCATCGCGTCGATCAATTCGTCTTGTTGCGTGGAAACCTGCTGCAAAGCCAGGCTAAACCTGTCCTGCATCGCTTGCGTTTGGACTGCAAATGCATCCCGTTCGGCAGCGAGCTCGGCCAGGCGCAACTCGTATGCATCTTGCAAAGAATCACTACGGGCCTGTGCATTATCGGACTCGAAGCTGCTGGAGATCGTGGCGGACGTGGCGACTACCAACCAGCCAATCGCCAAGGTTGTCCCTGACAGCAACAGAAGGCGTGTAAATGGTGAAAGAGTAAGCTCACGTTGGTCAACACGTGTTTTCAGAGTCAGAGTCTGCTCTGGCAAGAATCTGGCGAGTGATGCGTTCACAGCCTTAACTAATCTTGACATCAAGCATCCACATCCAGTTTCGACAGCCCGTGGGGCGGTTAATTAACTCTTAAACTTGAATAGGAAAATGTGGCGAATATAGCAACCAAAAAGGCGGGATATTAATCGCTTAAGCAAAGATCAGCCGATGCGTAAGCGATTGTGTTATAGGTTTTTTACAGCTTCAAGAACAGCTTCAACATGTCCTTTCACCTTTACCTTATTCCAGATATGGCGAATTACACCGGTTTCGTCGATCAGGAATGTCGTGCGTTCGATCCCCATATAGGTGCGGCCGTACATGTTCTTTTCGACCCAACAGCCGAGCGGCTCGATTAGTTGGCCAGTTTCGTCGGACAATAAGGGCATGCCTAGATTGTGCTTTTCTATGAATTTGTCGTGGGAAGTTACAGAATCCTTGGACAGGCCGACGACGATTGCACCGGCGACTGCGAAGTCATCAAGTCGGGCCGTGAAGTCGATGGATTCCAGCGTGCAACCTGGTGTGTCATCCTTTGGATACAGGAACAGGACCAGTTTTTGGCCTTTGAAATCTGCCAATGACATAGCTTCGCCGCCATCGCGTGGAAGGGTGAAATCAGGGAATGCGTCGCCTACTTGCATGATACTCTCCTTTTGTTTTTGTTAGGATACGGTGTTTGGTGGGAAAGAAAACCTGTAAATGGCCCTTTTCAGGGCGGCGCGCGCGTATTACAGCGGCCTGAACCGAAGGAACCAATATGCACACGCTAGATGATTTCGATTTTGACCTGCCAGAGGCATTGATAGCGCTTCGTCCGGTTCGGCCACGCCAAGCATCACGTATGCTAGTGGCGAATGGCGGGATTGTGGATGCCTCGGTTTCTGACTTGCCAAGGTTCCTTAGGGCAGGGGATTTGCTGGTTTTTAACAATACTAAAGTTATTCCCGCACGGCTTTCAGGGCAACGGTTTCGGGACACGCCGCACGGCTCGGGCGTGTCCAACATTGAAGTTAACCTAATCGAAAGAGTTTCAGAGGACACTTGGGTGTCGCTGGCAAAGCCTGCCAAAAGGTTAAAGCTTGGGGATGTGATACGTTTTGACGATCTTTCAGCGACAGTGGTATTGAAGAACGGCGGCGAAGTCACGCTGACATTTGATCAATCTGGCGAAGCTTTGAACGACGCGATCGAGGGCATTGGCGCGATGCCTTTGCCCCCTTATATCGCGTCAAAACGCGCTGCTGATGCACGGGATATGGATGATTATCAAACCGTTTTCGCGACGCGCACAGGGGCGGTGGCCGCGCCCACGGCGTCGCTCCATTTTGATAGTGAATTATTGGCGCGGCTTGACAGGTTGGGTGTTAAATCGACCGAAGTGACGTTGCACGTGGGGGCGGGGACGTTCTTGCCGGTTAAGGCCGATAATATCGAAGAACATAAAATGCACAGTGAATGGGGGGAGGTTTCGGCCCAAGCTGCCGCTAAGATTAACGAAACGTTAAAGGCGGGTGGACGCGTGATTCCTGTTGGCACTACTGCGTTGCGCTTGATAGAAACGGCTGCTGTCAAGGTTGGGGAAATTGCACCGTGGGTTGGGGATACCGATATTTTCATCCGCCCGGGGTACGAGTTCAAAATCGCTGACGGGTTGATGACAAACTTCCATTTGCCCAAGTCTACGCTGATGATGCTGGTCTCTGCCTTGATGGGTTACGATAAGGTTAAAGCCATATACGAACACGCCATTAATAACGGGTACAGATTCTTTTCTTACGGCGACAGCTCGTTACTTTTTAGAAAACAAACGTAGTCGCGAAAAAATGTCGTTACAGGCATAAATTCGTCGTTACAGTCAGGATATTCAGGCCGCTGATTCTATAAGGGCGACGTATGGTCTATATTCTTAAAAACGCTTGGGCACTACTGCTTGGTATGATGCTTTTAATGGTCGGAAACGGCCTACAAGGCACGTTGCTTGGGCTTCGTGGTGCGGTCGAAGATTTTTCGCCCACCACCATGTCCTACATTATGAGCGGATATTTTATAGGATTCTTGGGTGGCTCTTACATGGCGCCAGAGCTGATCCGTCGCGTGGGGCATGTGCGGGTTTTTGCGGCCCTCGGCTCGCTGATTTCTGCGGCTTTCATCCTTTATGCGGCCCTGCCAGACCCGTATATCTGGACCCTGATGCGTGTGATTGTCGGGTTTTGCTTTGCCGGTGTGTATGTCGTGGCCGAGAGCTGGCTTAATGATGCCGCCACAAACGAGACGCGCGGTCAGGCGCTTTCGGCTTATGTGATTGTGCAAATGGTTGGTATCGTCGCTGCACAAGTGCTGCTGAATTTCGCGGATGTGAGCGGATATACGTTGTTTGTGCTGATGTCCGTTCTGGTTTCGGTTTCGTTCATGCCAATTTTGCTTTCCGCGACCACAGCGCCAGTGTTTCGCGCAACCAAGCGTATGAGCCTTAAGGAATTGTTCATTGTTTCACCACTTGGATGCGTAAGTATATTCTTGCTTGGCGGGGTATTCGCGATTTTATTCGGGATGCCTGCTGTTTACGGCACAGAAGTCGGAATGAGCATCCCGGAGATAACAATTTTCGTCGGCTTGATCTATTTCGGTGGGCTAATCTGGCAATATCCGATTGGCTGGATTTCGGACCGTATGGACCGCCGGCAATTGATCATCGCGCTGACCCTGTTTGGCGCGCTTTCCATGTTCATCGGGGTTATGTTCACAGAGTTTCAGGTCGTGATCTACATCTTGGCATTTATTGTCGGCGGCGTGGCTAACCCGTTGTATTCGCTTATTCTGGCCTATACCAACGACTATCTTGAGCTTGATGACATGGCCTCTGCTTCTGGTGGGTTGATCTTTATTAACGGGTTTGGCGCGATTGGGATGCCAATTCTGGCCGGCTGGTCGATGACGCACTTTGGGCCGAACAGTTTCTTCATCATACTTGCCATGCTGTTGTTAGCAATTACCGGATACGCGGTCTATCGTACAACCAAACGTGCGCCAACGCCGGTGGACGAGACATCGGCCTATGCAACCGTGCTTCCGCAAGCCTCGCCTATTGCGGTTGAGGTGGCGCAAGAGGTCGCGATCGAGATGGCTTTGGAAGAAGAAGCAGAGTTGTGATTTTTTACTTGGAAAATTTTGAAATTATGCAAACATGCACAAAGTGGCATCAAAAGGAGTCGCCGGTATGAACCAGCTGGCCGAAGAGATTCTCGATTTTTGGACCGATGTGGGCATGGAAGGGTGGTACGCAGATTCGCCCGAGTTCGATGACAAAATCCGTTCCCGTTATAAAGATGCATGGAAAGATGCCTTGGCCGGAAAGTATTCGGACTGGAATCTAGAGGCGAAATCCTCGCTTGCGTTAATTATTCTGCTGGATCAGTTTTCACGCAATATGTTTCGTGGGGATGGTGCGTCGTTTGCCTCGGACCGCATGGCGCTGTGTGTGGCTAGGAAGGCGATTGAACGAAATTTTGACAAGCAAATCGAAGGCGAGATACGACAGTTTTTCTATCTACCATTCATGCATTCAGAATCCTTGATGGACCAAGATGCTGCCGTTCGGGCATTTTGCACGCGGATGCCGGGGACAAGCAACCTGCTGCATGCCCGTGCGCATCGACAGGTTATTCGTGATTTTGGGCGATTTCCGTACCGAAATGATGCGTTGGGGCGTGAATCTACAGATAAAGAGGTCGCCTACCTAAACGCCGGTGGTTATCGGTTTACCGTTGAGAATATGGATAAATAGCTTCTCATTTCCTGTGGGTGGTCTATATTCCAGAAATGGTTTAATGGTAGACTAATTCCAAAAATCGGAGAAGATCATGGCTGATACCTCATATGACGTTCTAATTATCGGGGCTGGCCCAGGTGGATATGTGGCTGCTATTCGGGCGGCACAACTGGGACTGAAAGTGGCCGTGGTTGAACGGGAACATCTGGGCGGCATCTGCTTGAACTGGGGCTGCATACCGACCAAAGCGATGTTGCGTTCGGCCGAAGTTTTTCATCTGATGGAGCGCGCGAAAGAATTTGGACTGACGGCTGATAAGTTCGGCTATGACCTGTCCGCAGTAGTGAAGCGTTCGCGCGGAGTTGCCAAGCAGCTGTCAGGCGGGGTCGGGCATTTGCTGAAGAAAAACAAAGTGACCGTGGTTATGGGCGAGGCGACCATAACGGGCGCAGGCAAGGTTTCGGTGAAAACCGACGAGGGCATCGATGCGCTGAGCGCAAAGAACATTATCGTCGCCACGGGTGCGCGGGCACGAGAATTGCCGGGGCTTGAGGCGGATGGTGATCTGGTCTGGACGTATAAGCATGCGCTGAACCCGCCGCATATGCCAAAAAAGCTATTGGTAATTGGGTCCGGTGCAATTGGAATTGAATTTGCGAGTTTCTTTAATACGCTTGGGGCCGATACAACTGTGGTCGAGGTGATGGACCGTGTACTGCCTGTCGAGGATGCTGAAATTGCCGCTTTGGCGAAAAAGCAGTTCGTTAAGCAAGGCATGAAAATCATGGAGAAATCTATGGTTAAAAAACTGGATCGTGCCAAAGGTAAAGTTACTGCGCATATCGAAACTGGCGGGAAAACTATCACGCAGGAATTTGACACTGTTATTTCTGCCGTCGGGATTGTCGGAAATGTTGAAGGTTTAGGCCTCGAGGCAATGGGCGTGGAAATTGACCGCACACATGTGATGACTGATCAGTTTTGTGAAACTTCCGTGCCGGGGCTGTATGCCATTGGCGATATTGCGGGTGCTCCGTGGCTCGCACATAAAGCAAGTCACGAAGGTGTTATGGTTGCTGAAAAGATCGCAGGGCAGAAAGTTCATCCGGTGAAACCGGAAAGCATTGCAGGTTGCACGTATTGCCAGCCGCAGGTGGCCTCCGTCGGGTATACCGAAGCGAAGGCGAAAGAGTTGGGTTATGACATTAAAGTCGGCCGTTTCCCGTTTATTGGTAACGGAAAAGCAATTGCATTGGGGGAACCCGAGGGCATGGTTAAAACCGTTTTTGATGCAAAAACTGGCGAGCTGTTAGGTGCGCATATGGTCGGGGCAGAAGTGACGGAGCTTATTCAAGGCTATGTCATTGGTCGCCAGTTGGAGACAACTGAAGAAGACTTGATGCACACGGTTTTCCCGCATCCGACCTTGTCAGAGATGATGCACGAAAGTGTTCTGGATGCTTACGGGCGGGCGATTCACTTCTAGTTCAGCGTCTAATCCGTGAATACTTGGCGCCCTGCAACGTGGCACCGATAATCGCGCCGGTTTGGCTGTAAACCACAGCATAAACCGGAAGGTTGATTGTGTTTGTTGAAACACCAACCGAGCCGTAATCGTTTTTGTAAACAAATTCCGCATCGACACCCAGCTGCCATCCGTCTGTATTCCGAAACCCTGCCAGGGTTTCCTGTGTCATGAAAAACAGGGCGTGGCTAAAACGTTGCACGCCGATTTGTGGGCCGATGGATGCCGCCGAAAATGAGAAGTAATCCACTTTCGCATCACCTATCAACAGTCCGCCTTCACCGTAGGATCCACCAAAAAACAATCCGGCTTCGGTTATTTCTGGAATGATAAGTAGGCCTGCGGCCTGGCTTGCCAACTGCTCGGTTCCTGCGACGGATCTAAACAAGTTGGCGCGGGCAATATCGATGTCCCGATCTATCTCGTTCATGGATTTTGAAATTCCGGTGGCACTACATGCGGCCGTCGCGCCAGTTGCCACGATAAATCCGCGTCTTGTCCAATTGCTCATAGAAGCTCTCCTGTATATTTTTTTCTACCTGTTGAAAAAATTTAGCACGCAGGTGGATCAGTTTCCAGAAAAACAAATTGTTGTGGCTGAAACCTGCTTGTTCACGCAAGCCTAGTATTCTTCGTCTAGCAGCATCCGCGCCACCCGGTTGGCAAAATACGTTAAAATACCATCGCAACCAGCCCTCTTGAACGCGCCGAGGCTCTCGATCATGGCTTTGTCCTGATCTATCCAACCGTTCTGTCCCGCTGCACAAATCATCGCGTATTCACCGCTGACTTGATAGGCATAGGTGGGTACACCGAATTCCGATTTCACACGTTGGCAAACGTCTAGATACGGCATCCCGGGCTTGACCATAACCATGTCAGCCCCTTCGGATAGGTCTTTGGCGACTTCGCGCAAGGCTTCGTCCGTGTTGGAGAAATCCATTTGGTAGGTTTTTTTGTCACCCTTTAGCGCGCCACTAGCCCCAACCGCATCGCGGAATGGGCCATAGAATGCACTGGCGTACTTGGCCGAATAACTCATGATTGCCACATCAGGGAAATCGTTTGCTTCGAGCGCTTGCCGCATAATTCCGATGCGGCCGTCCATCATGTCGCTTGGTCCAAGGATGTCTGCACCGGCTTCGGCTTGCGCTAATGTTTGTTGCACAAGCGCCTCCAGCGTTTCATCGTTCAGGATTATTCCGTCGCGCACCAACCCGTCGTGTCCGTCCGAATTATATGGATCGAGCGCCACATCCAGCATCACGCCGATGTCTGGCACAGCAGCCTTAATCGCGCGTGTCGCACGGTTGACCAGATTGTCGGGGTTCCAAGCCTCGGCCGCGTCGGGGGTTTTGTCAGAAGCATCGGTGTATGGGAATAGGGCGATGACTGGAATACCAAGGGTGGCTGCCTCCTCGGCGGCTTGCACGGCCAGATCGATACTAAGGCGATCAACGCCGGGCAGCGATGCAACAGGTTCGCGAATATTTTCACCGTCTCGCACAAAGATCGGCCAGATCAGGTCAGATACGCTTAACTTCGTTTCTTGCACAAGGCTTCGCATCCATGGAGTGCGACGTAAGCGGCGCGAACGACTTAGCGGGAAGGGGGCGTGGATTGGATTCATGGCTGTGCCTCGTTTTTCAGTTATCACAGGGATGCCACGTTGAAGGGATGTTTGCCAAGGGTAAACGAAAATGGCCCGCCGAAATTGTTTCGACGGGCCATCTGTTAATAAGTGGTTAACCTAGTTCTTTTCTTTATCAACCATACGGCCAGCGGAAATCCATGGCATCATGCCGCGAAGTGTTTCGCCAACTTTTTCGATTTGGTGCTCGTCGTTGATGCGACGTGTCGCTTTAAACGACGGCTGACCAACAGCGTTTTCCAGCATGAAGTCACGAACAAACTTACCGTTCTGAATGTCCGTCAGCACATCTTTCATGCGGGCCTTTGTTTCTTCGTATGGAAGAATGCGCGGGCCTGAAACATACTCGCCATATTCCGCAGTGTTGGAGATCGAGTAGTTCATGTTGGCAATACCGCCTTCATAAATCAGGTCAACGATCAGTTTCACTTCGTGCAGACACTCGAAATATGCCATCTCAGGCTCGTAACCTGCTTCAACCAGTGTTTCGAAGCCCATGCGGATCAGTTCAACTAGACCACCACAAAGAACGGCTTGTTCGCCGAACAGGTCAGTTTCGCATTCTTGACGGAAGTTAGTTTCGATAATGCCTGAACGACCACCACCAATTGCGGAGCAATACGAAAGGCCGATTTCCATAGCTTTGCCGGTTGCGTCTGTATCAACAGCCACAAGACAAGGAACGCCGCCGCCTTTTACAAACTCGCCGCGAACTGTGTGACCCGGGCCTTTGGGCGCCATCATGATCACGTCAACACCGGGCTTCGGGTCGATCAGGTTGAAGTGTACGTTCAGGCCGTGGGCGAATGCCATGGCCGCGCCTTCACGGATGTTGTCTTTGAC
>DFBD01000056.1:9146-24265 GCA_002367255.1 Rhodobacterales bacterium UBA3089
TCGCGCAACGCCACAACGACGTTCTTTGCGCCAGAATCGCGCAGGTTCAATGCGTGGGCGTGGCCTTGTGATCCGTAACCAAGGATGGCTACTTTCATGTCTTTGATGAGGTTGATATCGCAATCGCGATCGTAATATACGCGCATGGTTTTTCCCTTTCTGGATGAATTCTGCGGTTAGAATAGCGGGATATAGCTATTATGCTCTTCATTAATTAGTTGATTTGATGTAAGTGCGTAAAGTTAATGCGCAAAAACATTCAAATGCGAGAAAATAATGCACGTTGATGACATTGACCGTAAACTTCTTCGTCTTTTGCAAGATGATGCAACCCGATCTGTATCCGAACTGGCCGAACTGGCTAATATGTCGTCCGGCCCGGTTTGGCGGCGGCTTGAGAAACTGGAGGCCGCGGGGGTGATCCTCGGACGGAAAGTGGAGATTGATTATGCTAAATTGGGGTACACGGTCTTGGTATTCTTGCGTATCACGCTGGATAAAACCCAAGGTAATGCGTTCGATGAATTCATTAACGAAGCGCAAAAAATCCCCGAGGTCGAGGCCATTCAAACCTTGTTGGGGCGTGTCGATATCCGCATGGATGTGCGCGCGCGTGATCTGAAGCACTATCAGGAAATCTACAAATCCGGCGTCTTGGCATTGCCGCACATAACGGATATCGAAGCCCTGATGCTGGTGTCCGAGGTGAAAAATACCGAAAGGCTACCGATATGATCGTTGATATTGACGAAATTGACCACGCGATTTTGCGGACACTGCAACAAGATGGCGGGCTTAGTGCAAAGGATGTTGGCGGCAAGGTTGGCCTCTCGCAACCTGCGGCATGGCGACGAATTAAACGGCTTGAGGAGGCGGGGGTGATCCGTGGCCGCTCTATTATTTTGGATCGCGAAAAGTTGGGGTTTGATGTGGTCGTGTATCTGGGCGTGAAGTTGGTAACCAAAGGCCGTGTCAGTATCGAAGACTTTGAGCGCGCTGTTTGCGCTATTCCAGAGGTGCAACTGGTGCAACATGTTCTGGGGGTCTACGATTATCGCCTAAAGGTGGTTGCACGGGATTTGTCGGATTTTGAACGCATATTACGGCGTAGAATCATGACCTTACCCGGTGTGGGTAATGTTGAATCAAACGTGCTGCTGTCTGAAGAAGTCGTAGGCACGACCACCTAGGCCCCCAATCCTGCTTTCATCGCCGCTTTGCGTAATGGGTCCAACCCGTACAGCATTTTTAGGCCTGTGCGCCTTAGATCCCGCAAGTTTTGCGATTCAGCCATAGCGGCGCGGTTCAAGACATCAACCCCTTTGATGCGTGCCGCCATATCCGGCCAGCGCGTGCTGTGATATTCTTTCAAAACTTCTGGTGCCCCGAAATCTTTACCTGTATCTCGCGCCTCGGTTGTTAACCGAACCAGCGTTGCCAAATCGGCAAGGCTCATGTTCAAACCCTGCGCCCCGATAGGTGGTATGACGTGCGCGGCCTCTGCCAGCAACGCAGTTCTGGGGCCGTAAAGATACGAGGCTCGCTGCGCGATGATCGGCCACAGGATACGTTTACTGGCGAGTTCCAACTTACCGACCACACCGCAAGCACGAAGGTTTAGTGCGGCGTTAAATTCAGCTTCGGGCATCTTTTGCAAACTATCCGCATTCGCCCCCGTATCCATCCAAACGACGGCGCAATGGTGTACGCCATCCTGATCGGGTAGCGGTACAAGCGTGAATGGACCTCCGGATCGATGGATTTCAGTGGAGACATTTTCGTGTGGGTATTCGCAACGAACATTGAAAACCAACGCTTTCTGCCCGTATCGCCAACTTTTAATATCAATACCAAGCTGTTCGCGGATTAGGGAATTGCGTCCATCCGCCGCTACAACCATCTTGGCGCACACTTGGCGACCATCGGAAAGGTTAACCAATGCCTCGTTTGTGCGTGGGGTGATGCGGTTTACTTTGACCGGAGATTCAAGGCGTGCTGTTGGCAGCTCGGTGACATGCGCAACCATCTCGCGGCGCAGTAACCAGTTGGGCAGGTTATAGCCAAACGCCTCGCGGTCGATGTCATGGGCGTCAAAATTGGCTTGCTCGCGAATACCGTGATTTTCGCCGCCGGAATCTACAATTCGCATGATCCGCAAGGGGGCTGCGTATTTGTCCAGGCGTTGCCAAAGGCCGGATTGTTTCAGTAACGCGACGGAGGGTAGCAAAAACGCCGTACTTCGCAAATCTGCGCCAGCCGCGTTTATGTCTGTTACAGGAGGCACCGGATCAACGCAAATAGTGTCAAAACCCGCAGCGGCGAATGCAGCCGTGGCACATAGACCAGCGACGCCGCCGCCTGCAACCAGAATGTCTGTTTCTATGCGCTCCATAGTGCCCTCGCTTACTTGACCAGCTGTCTCAGAAATGCGGCCAAATCTTCGGTTTGGTGGTGGACGTGCGGCGCAATTTCATGCGGCCCGACCAGCACGGTTGTCATGCCCATGTTGTGTGGAATGGCGAGGTTGCGGATATCATCCTCGAACATCGCGGCGCGGTTGGTGTTGATACCGTCGGCGGAAAAAATCTTCTGAAAAGCCGCCAGATCGGGTTTTGGGGCATAATCGGCATCTTCAACGCCATAAACAGCATCAAAAACCCCACCCAAACCGAGGGCATTTGAAACGCTTTCACCATGCGCCCGCGAACCGTTTGTGTAAATTATTTTCCGTCCGGGCAGAGCAGAGATTGCGGCGTGAAGATCTGGCGCAGCCTCGATATGACTTAAATCCAGTTGGTGAACCTCGCGCAGATACGGATCAGGGTCGACGTTATGAACATGCATTAATCCGGCGAGGGTTGTGCCGTATTCTTCCCAGTATTTTCGTCGCAACATATGGGCCGTTGGCGCGTCTACATTCAACTCGCGCATGACATAATCGGCCATCAGTCGCTCGATCTGGTCAAAAAGGCGTACTTGAGGCGGATAGAGGGTGTTATCGAGGTCAAAGACCCAATAATCCACATGTGTAAAGGCATCGTAAGGCATTGGTAATTGTTACCTCGGTCGGGGCGCAGCGGCAACGGGATTCGAGGGGAATATGGCAACTAAACTCGACTGGGTTGGTTCACTTGGCAAAATCCGGAACATTCCTGTTGGACAGTTAAGAGCAGGCATATAGATGGTTATCTGGCGAGGACCGAGGTTTTTGCGACCAACCCCGTTGAAGATGCGGTGCAATTGGCCATGAAGGTTTGACCGCTGCGGGGGTGCATAAAGCGTTCTTTACGCGGCGCGATGGTCAAGTACCGCCATGCATAGATAGCTTGCGAAAATCTTTACCCGATTGTAACCTTTAAGAAATCACAAAGGATTTACTGATGGGTGATGCGCCTACACAAAACAAAGATGCTTATTTTCTCGTTCTTGCAGCCATTGACGAAGGGGTCTATTTGCCCGGAGACCGTCTTGTTGAATCCGAATTGGCGGAGCGGTTTGGCGTTTCCCGTACACCGGTTCGCGAGGCTTTACAGCGGTTGGAGACGCAATCCGTTTTGGTTCGGGATGGGCGCTCTATGGTGGTTTCGTCGCTGGATCATAATCAGCTCGGCGAACTATATGTCGTTCGGGCTGAATTGGAAGCCTTGGCGGCGCGTCTTGCCGCCCAACACGCCGCGCCGGAAGAAGTTCGGACCTTACGTGAAATGGTCACGCAAGACATGGCGATATTGGGAAACCCCCAACAATTATCCCGTGCCAATCGGCGGTTTCATCGACAGTTACACCTTGCCAGTCATAACCGATATCTAATCCAACAGTTAGAGATGGTGCATCGAACAATGGCTTTGATGGCAACTACAACCTTTGCCGTAGAGGGGCGCGATTCTATGGCATTGGAGGAACACTCCGATATCGTAACCGCTATCGAGAATAGAGATGGCGATGCGGCCGCAGCAGCGTTGAAATCACATATTTCCATGGCGTACCAGACGCGTCTTATGACGGATGCCAGCGGTTAACTAGTCTTCATCATTGCGGCCATGAAAAGTTTTGTCCCAGTAAAACGGAGCCACGAACAGCTCCGCCATAGCTTTGTAAGCCGCGAGCATTCCTAACGGCCAATAGAATGGCAACGCGAGTATGTAGGGGGTTAGGTGACGCAAATGTTTGTGCATAGTGGCCAGCGAAATGGCTGTTAGCATCACCAATTGACCGCTGATCATAATGATAGCGAAAATCCACCATAACACGCTTGGAATATCATCGATTGGAATGACGGGTATTGAAAAATGCGCCAGCCATAAGGCCCAGAATATCGGAGCCGCCAAGAACGCGCTTAACCCGCCAAGCAGTATGACCTGAAAACTGATGAAACCGGTTAGGCCTAGATCGCGGAACAATCTGGCGGGGTCTCGCATGTGGGTTGTCCATGTCATGGCAAAGCCTTTCAACCACCGTGATCGTTGGCGCACCCATGCCACGGGCTGGTTGTTCGCTTCTTCCCAAGTGGTGGTGTTAACCATTTCGCAACGATACCCTAAACGGGCCAGACGCATACCAAGGTCTGCATCCTCGGTTACATTATGAGCGTCCCAACCGCCAATCTCCTCTAAAATGGTTCGGCGAAAAAACACCGTTGTACCGCCAAGCGGGATTGGCAGGCCGATGTTCTGGATGCCTTTTAGAATAACGCGAAACCAAGTGGCGTACTCGATTGTGAAGCATCGCGAAATCCAGTTGCTTCGGCTGTTATAAAAATCCAGATACCCTTGCACGCAAGCGACATTCGCAGGTGCCGCCAGAAAATGATCGACGACTTTTAATATCTGGTCTGGGTCTGGGCGATCCTCGGCGTCGTAAATTCCGATTATGTCACCGATGCAGTAAGGCAAGGCATAGTTCATGGCTTTGGGTTTGGTCTGCAACCAGTCTTTGGGCACGGTTATACATTGGATGAATTCGGGGATGAAAAGGCGCGACATGGCATCTGCTGTTTGCATATCAACCTCTTCCAGCAGAAATTTAACCTCCAATAATTCGCGTGGATATTCCAGATTCTCCAGCGTAGCGATAAGGCTTGGCAGAACAGATTCCTCTTTGAATAGCGGAACAAGGAGGGTCACTTTCGGCTTTTGTCTATGTGCAGAAATACGGGTTGATTTTGCGGGCAACCAATACGGCAATGCGTTGTCTTTCCGCCACGATAAAAGTGCTGTAAACCGCAGAAGCGTGGTGGCTAGATTAGCGGCCATTACCCATACTAATAGCCCGGACAACCACACATCGGGGAAGGCTGCGAGAGTGGTTGCAGTAAATAGTAAGCCTAATAAAATTGAGGGCCTAAAAGGGTTTGTTTGAAAGTTCCGGCAACTGTATTGTTCAGGGCAAAGGCTGTGCGCTGCTTCCAGTCTGGTTTTCGTTAAATTTGCGGTGATATATTGCCGGATAAGTTCTGGATCTGCTGCCACAAAGTTTGCGTGCCTGATCCCTTCGGGTAATTTCGGTGCGATGACTTCAGCTTTACCTGTTGCATAAACCAGCCGCTGACCAAACCTGCGCCAAGGGATGACCTGCGTAGTTAGTAGCTTGTCAAGATCTTCGCCTGCCAACAAGGTATTATCCGGTGGGGTGGCATTTAGATCAATCTGAAAATTGTCGTTATCCGTAACGAGGCTAACCGCAGGTAAAGGGGGGGGGCGCTTTACGTCTGGCTCGACAGGAGAATGATGTAAATTGATAATGGGCACAATGAATACTCGGTTGATTTACACCAGAGTATATTCATTGTGCTTAACAGGTGGTTAACCTAGGCTTTCATAGCCTCAACGAAACGTTCGAACAGGTAATAGCTGTCTTGCGGACCGGGGGATGCCTCGGGGTGATACTGCACCGAAAAGACCGGACGGTTCGTCATATGGATACCGCAGTTGGACCCATCAAATAGCGAGATATGTGTTTCTTCCACGCCCGATGGCAGGCTTTGACTGTCCACCGCGAAACCGTGGTTCATCGACGTAATCTCGACTTTGCCAGTGCTGTGTTCTTTGACCGGATGGTTTGCGCCATGATGGCCGTGGCTCATTTTCAATGTCTTTGCGCCAAGGGCCAGCGCCAACATCTGATGGCCAAGGCAAATGCCGAAAACGGGAATGTCAGCATCCAGCACACCTTTGATGGCAGGCACGGCATATTCACCTGTTGCGACCGGATCGCCCGGGCCGTTGGAAAGGAACACGCCTTCGGGATTATGTGCAAGAATTTCTTCGGCGGTAGCGGTCGCAGGTAACACCGTCACATCGCAGCCAGCCGAGGCAAGACAGCGCAAGATATTACGCTTTGCGCCGTAATCTATGGCAACAACCTTGTGTCCCTTTTCCGAACGTTTAGGAAAGCCATCAGGCCACGCCCAACGCATTTCATCCCATTGATAAGATTGCGTGCAGGTAACCTCTTTGGCCAGATCCATGCCCTCAAGTCCAGAAAAACCTTTGGCCTTGTCCAGCAACGCGTCCAAATCAAAGTCGCCGTCTTTGCGGTATTCCATCGCGACGTGCGGCGCACCCTGCATCCGGATCGCGCGTGTCAACCGCCGCGTATCAATGCCGCCCACACCGATGCGCGAACGCTTTTCCATCCAGCCGGACAGGTTTTCCGTTGCGCGGTAGTTCGATGCTTCCGTCGGATCCCATTTAACGACGATACCTTCGGCAACCGGATCGCCGGTTTCGTCATCCTCGGGATTTACACCCGTGTTACCGATATGTGGGAAGGTGAAGGTCACGACTTGCCCCGCATATGACGGGTCCGTCATGATTTCCTGATATCCGGTCATGGCTGTGTTGAAGCAAAGTTCGGCTATGGCCACGCCTTCGGCACCAAAGCCACGCCCGTAGAATATCTGGCCATCGGCCAAAACAATAACGGCTGTCGGGTGGGCATTGCTGTCAGGCGCGAGGGCTTGGGCCTGCTCGGACGGTGCGGCATTTGGCATAATAATCATCCTTTAGGAATTTGCCGGAAAATAGATTGACAACGCCCAGAGGTCAAGGAAAACGAAAAAGTTAAAAGTACTGCAACTACAACGTGTTAAGCCTTTTAATGGTTATTGCAGTTTACGATTTTTGTCGGTATATTCGGCCTCTTGTTGTAATTATACCGCCTATGGAGGGCGAACACATATGCGAAAGCGACTTTCCGAAGCACAGAAAGACGCCATGCGGGCTAAAGATAAGCCACGTTTGTCCACGTTACGCCTGATTAATGCCGCGATCAAAGATCGTGATATTGCGGCTAGATCAGAAACCAGCCCTGACGGTGTGTCTGACGCTGAAATCCTGTCGATTTTGGCCAAGATGATCAAACAACGCCAAGATAGTGCAACCGCCTATGAAGAAGCCGGACGCATTGAACTGGGGGAAAGTGAACGCGCCGAGATCAAGGTAATCGAGGAATTCCTTCCAAAACAGCTTTCAGATGCCGAAATAGAAGATGCGATCAAGTCCGCAATCGCTGAGGTAGGCGCCACGTCTATCCGTGACATGGGCAAGATAATGGGCGTTCTTAAATCAAACTACACTGGTCAGATGGATTTCGGTAAAACCGGTGCCGCAATCAAAGCGATGTTCGCCTAGGTTTTACCTTCTGCCCTGATGTTGATAAAGTTAGCGGCAAGGATGAACAGAGCGCCTATAGCAACGGCCCATACGAATGGTTCGTCGTAAAGGATCATTCCTACGAATGTTATCACTGGCAGGCGGATGAACTCCATCGGCGCAACAATAGAGGCCGGAGCCAGCGATAGCGCCGTAGTCAGACAGAAATGTGCCGTCAATCCGGCGATAGCGACGATTAAAACCCATTTCATACCCTCGGCTGAAGGCACAGGAATGCCGCCCGGAAGGCTTAAGATCAGACCGAAGGTGAATTGCATTAATGTCATCCAGAATAACACGCTGAGTACTGTTTCGTAGCGTGATATTTGTCTTGTGTAGATGATGTTCAGGGCGAAAAATACCGCCGCCGATACGCCCGCTGCGTGACCTGCGTTGAGCGTGGCAACACCTGGTTGGGCAACGACTAAAACACCAATGAACCCACATATTGCAGCTAATACACGGGGTTTGGTCATCTTTTCGCCCAGAAAGAACGGGGCCAGAATGATCACCCAGATCGGGCTGGTGAACTCCAGTGCTACGAGTTGGCTAAACGGGATAACTACGATACCATAGAACCACAAGTTTTGACCTACGAAGTGGAACGCATTGCGCTTCAGGTGCATACTTAGTCTGTCGGTTTTGAGTTGTGCGAATCCACCAAATTTAAAGACCAACAGTGAAATGATGAAGAACCCGATAGCAGAGCGGTACATCATTAACTCGAACGTATTAAGTTCAACAGAAATCTCACGTCCCGCCACAGCCATAGCAGAGAATGAAGCAACTGCGCCTAGCATCCAGATGGCAGCGCGCAAGGGATGGGATTGATCTGTCATGCGCTGAAACGTGGCAGCGTCGATTGCATTTGGCAAGCAGATACTGGCAGTCTAGATGATTTTATATCTGCGCTTTAGATGCGCCGTCGCGCGCCCCCATTCCGAGGCTTTTACGCGTGCCTGATGGGAATCAAATGCCGCCTGTGTGGTGAATTCTTCCTCCACCAGGTAACGGTTCGGATTTTGCGGGTCTACGCGTACGTCAAACGATACACAGCCACCTTCGGCACGGCTTAGCGTGATATGGGTTGGCAGATGGTTTTCGACTGTCGCAATATCACCGTCCGGCACATCCAGATAACCAGACAGGATCACTCCCATTCTATCGTACCCGGAGGTTTGGAGGTAATGTCGTAGGTTACCCGATTAATCCCTTCAACTTCGTTAATGATCCGCGTCGCGGTTTCACCAAGAAAATCATGGGTGAACGGGTAATAATCCGCCGTCATGCCATCGACCGAGGTTACAGCGCGTAAAGCACAGGCAAAATCATATGTCCGCCCGTCGCCCATAACACCAACGGTGCGAACTGGAAGAATGGCAACGAAGGCCTGCCAGATTTCATCATAAAGCCCGTGTTTGCGGATTTGATCCAGATAAACGGCATCCGCTTCGCGCAAGATATCCAGTTTTTGGCGTGTTATCTCGCCGGGGCAACGGATTGCAAGACCAGGGCCGGGGAAGGGGTGGCGGCCAACAAAACTGGCGGGCAGGCCCAGTTCCCGGCCAAGCTCGCGGACTTCGTCTTTGAACAATTCGCGAAGCGGTTCGACCAGTTCCATATCCATACGTTCCGGCAGGCCACCAACGTTATGGTGGGATTTGATCGTTACCGAAGGTCCACCGGAAAAGCTGACACTTTCGATAACGTCAGGATACAGGGTGCCTTGGGCAAGGAATTTTGCTCCACCAACGGATTTCGCGTGTTTTTCGAACACATCAATGAACAGCTTGCCAATCGTTTTACGCTTGATTTCGGGGTCAGAGACACCTTCCAGAGCATTAACGAATAGATCACCCTCGGCTGCATGGATTAACGGTATGTTATAGTTTTCACGGAACATGGTTAGGACTTCTTCCGTCTCGCCCTTCCGCATTAACCCGTTGTCAACATATACGCATGTAAGCTGGTCGCCGATGGCCTCGTGTATAAGGATCGCAGTAACCGAAGAATCAACACCGCCAGATAGACCGCAAATGACTTTTTTATCGCCGACCTGCGCACGAATTTGTTCAATTGCTTGATCTTTATAGGCATCCATCGTCCAATCGCCGGTGAAACCTGCCAGATCTGTGAAGTTTTTGTAGAACCGCGCACCGTTTGGTGTGTGATGAACTTCAGGGTGAAACTGCACAGCAAAGAAGTTGCGTTTCAGGTCCGCTGTAATAGCAAACGGTGCGTTAGGCGAGGTTCCATAAACCTCGAAACCATCAGCCAGTTCGGAAACATGGTCACCGTGGGACATCCAGACTTGCTCGTCGCCATCGGCAAACCAACCGTCCAGCAAAGGCATATCGGCCGCAGGGGTCACATATGCCCGCCCGAATTCCGCAGTGCCATGCCCGCTTTCAACTTTACCGCCAAGCTGGTGCATCATCACCTGCTGGCCATAGCAAATGCCTAAGATAGGAAGACCCATATCAAACAGCCCTTGCGGTGCGCGGGGTGAACCCTCGTCCAGTACGCTGGCTGGACCTCCGGACAGGATCACCGCTTTGGGTGCAAAATCACGGATGAAATCTTCGGTCACGTTCTGGAACGGATGGATTTCACAATAGATATTGCTTTCGCGCAAGCGACGCGCAATCAGCTGCGTTACCTGTGATCCAAAATCAATAATAAGAAGGCGGTCATGTGTTTGGTTTGTCATACAGCGGCTTTTATGGCGCGAAGCGGATTCGCGCAAGCGGATCGTGGAAATGTCGCGGATGGATGTTTTCGAGGCGGAAATGTCGAACGGTCACCGTACAAAATCATCCTATCTAGAGGTAACAACCCAAACGTTCAGGATATTAGAATGGCAGATACATCCGCATTGCAAGATACCCCTCGTCGTCGCGCCCGTGGTGGAGGTGCCGCACGTAGAGCCGAGCGGTCAGCCCCGAAAGTAGAATTTGCCAAGTTCATCGAGCGCAACATACCCAACTTCGAAATTCTGAATGCCGAAGCGTTAGAAATTATCGAATATAACGCCGAAACGGTTCTTGAAGAAATAGGTGTAAATTTCGTCGATAGTCCCGAGGCCTTGCAGCGCTGGCGCGAGGTGGGTGCCGATGTCGATGGAGAGCGCGTCCGCATTCCGCGCGGCCTTGCCCGCAAGCTGTGTGCGACGGCACCCAGCCGCATCACTCAACATGCACGCAATCCCGAGCGTAACGTCGAGATTGGTGGTAATTCACTGGTGCTTGCCCCCGTCTATGGCCCACCATTCGTGCGCGATCTGGATGGAGGTCGACGCTATGCCACCATTGCCGATTTTCAGAAATTCGTAAAGCTAGGCCACATGTCTAAATGGCTGCACCATTCCGGCGGGACAGTTTGCGAACCTACGGATGTTGCCGTGAACAAGCGCCATCTTGATATGCTGTACGCCCATATGACCTTGACGGACAAACCTTTTATGGGATCCGTGACTGAACCAAGCCGGGCGCAAGATTCGGTTGATATGTGCAAAATTCTATTTGGTGATACGTTCGTTGATGAAAACGCGGTGATGACAAGCCTTATCAACATTAACTCTCCGTTAGTGTTTGACCCGATCATGATGGGCGCGTTGGAGGTGTATGCCAGTAATAACCAGGCTTGTATTATCTCGCCTTTCATCGTGGGCGGCGCGATGGCACCTGTTTCAGTGGTCGGAACCTTGACACAAGTCTTGGCCGAGGCATTAGCCGGGATCGCCTATTCCCAGATGATCCGTCCTGGTGCGCCAGTTATATTTGGGGCGTTTGTAAGTTCGATCGACATGAACTCCGGTGCGCCGACGTTCGGGACGCCCGAGGCATCCAAAATTCTTTATGGGGCAGGGCAGTTGGCTAGGCGGATGAACCTGCCATTCCGTTCCGGTGGCGGGCTTTGCGGCTCGAAACTTCCCGATGCACAGGCTGCCTACGAGACGGCGAATACGTTAAATGCGGCTCTGCTAGGAGGGGTGAACTTTATGTTGCACTCTTGTGGGTGGCTGGAAGGCGGGTTGGTTTCCAGCTTCGAGAAGTTCGTGATGGATGCAGACCAGCTAGGCGTTCTTCATTCGATCGCCGAGGGCGTCGATATTTCCGAAAACGGACAAGCCATGGGCGCGATTTCCGAGGTCCAGCCCAGCGGGCATTACCTCGGTTGCGAACATACACAAGCGAACTTCAAAACAGCCTTCTGGCGTACCAACGTGCTGGACTACAAACCGTTCGAACAATGGAGCGAGGAGGGTTCTTACGACACTGTTCAACTGGCAAATATACGGGTAAAAAGGATGCTGCAAGAATACCAAAAACCTGCAATCGACCCGGCGATTGACGCGGCATTGCAATCGTACATTACAAAGAAAAAGGAAAGCATGCCGGACGCTTTTGGCTAGGCGGCTTTTTGGTTCGGAAACGGGCCCGCAGCTACAATCATCAATGCAGTCAGTGTACGTATATGTTTTCGGACATTGTACGCAGCCTCACACGCAACACGATCTTCGTTCAAGCGGTTTTCTTCTTCCATTAACGTGTCGAAAAGCTGTTGTGTGTTCAGGCTTTCATTTCCCTCTTTTACCATTCTTAAGTCGCGCCCCCACCTAAAATCACCGATTGCGGATCTGGCGGCGCGGATCAGTAATTTAGGGCGCTGTAATGTGTTTAATTGGGCTTGTGAATGACGCATTGTGGCCTCCGGTTGAGTGATCTTTCATGTAACAATACACAACCCTAGCGTGCGTTGCGTGATTTGATTTTCAAGCGAACTCAACTGTGTATGTATGCAAATATCAGCCATAATTAACTAAAAATTTACGATAACAACCTTAGGTAGATTGACCAATTTATCTAAAAGGTAGTTAAAAGTTTTGACAAATTGTTTGGATAATACAACCAACGACTCTCACCCTGACTGGGTTCCCGAACATGCAAGAACATATCTTGCACATGTGATTATGGGGGTAAGTATTCGGGAACTCGCGCGTCTACAGGGGTGCCACGCTTCCACAATTTCAAGACAGGTTCGCAAGTTTGAAACCCGCCGCGATGACCCGTTAGTTGACGAAGCTTTGAATGACCTTTCCCAAAATACTCACCTCGAAACCGAACCGGAGAACGACCGTATGGCCACAATAGAACCCCTTACCGAAGCTGACATCGCGCGACAGGCTCGCCGTATTTTACGCCGTCTTTGTGAAACCGGTGCGTATCTTCTGATTGCCCCACAAATGGAAGTCGCGGCTGTGTTCAGAGAAACCATTCCTGACCGCCCAACACGCATTGCCGTTGTGGATCGCAGTTTTGCGAGAGCTTTTGCGCTGAAAGAATGGATTTCAGGGGAGCAGTTGGGCAAATTGGGGCGGTACAGCATCACGACTACGGGGCGAAGCGCGCTGAAGCGTATGATTGCCGAAGATCAACAGAGCAAGGACGAGGTGAATACCCCATTTCAGGAGCAACACAAAGAATTTGGTGAACGGGTTGTTAAGATGTACGACGGTTCGGGTCGTCAAAATGTACGGTTCAATTTCGCGGAAAGCCCGCTGACTTTGCTGGCGCGTAAAAAGGACAAATCGGGTGCGATGTATTTGCCGCCCGAGTTGCTTGAAGCAGGGGAGCGGTTGCCTGAAGATTTTGAACAAGCGCAGCTTGGTCCAAGGGTGGCGCAGAATTGGGATCGATTTTTGACTAATTCCAGCGGTGGATTTAATGGCGGAGCGGAATGTTCTGGTTCTTCGAATGCACGGGACCGTGTTTCGGGGGCGCTGAAAGCACTCGGGCCGGGGTTGGCGGATGTCGCGTTAAGGGTTTGTTGTTTTCTCGAAGGTATGGAAAAGGCAGAAAAACGCCTTGGTTGGTCCGCCCGATCCGGCAAGGTTGTCTTGAAGATAGCCTTGCAAAGATTGGCGGACCATTATGGCATTACAACTGCCGAACAGCGTCGCGCTAGTTAGCAGCAGCCACAATACCCGAAAAGTCGGAGGCCTTTAGCGACGCACCGCCGACCAGACCACCGTCAACATTGGAAACGGCAAAGATTTCTGCAGCGTTTGTTGGTTTCACGGAGCCACCGTACAGCAAGCGAATGCCGTTTCCGATTTTATCGCCAAAACGGGCAACCAATTTGCCACGAAGGTAATCATGCACCTCGGCCACTTCTTCCAGTGTTGGTGTGCGGCCAGTACCGATAGCCCAAACAGGTTCGTATGCAACGATGGTGTTTTCTGCGGTTGTGCCATCTGGAGTTGAGCCATCAAGCTGCCCACCAATAACGTCAAGCGTTGTACCTGCATCGCGCTGTGCTTCGGTTTCACCAACGCACACAATAGCTTGCAGTCCTGCGCGCCATGCCGCCAGAGTCTTTTTGTTGACTTCTGCGTCCGTCTCGCCGTGATCAGCGCGGCGTTCGGAGTGGCCTAGGATCACCGCACCAGCGCCCGCATCTTTCAGCATCTCCGCCGAGATATCGCCCGTATGCGCGCCGGTTTGATTCCAGTGGCAATCCTGACCGCCTATTATGATATCGCCAGACACGGTAGCCATCGCCGCAACCAGTGTCGCTGGAGGGCAGATGATGACATCGCATTTTGCCCCCGTACTACTGGCTTTTAGGGCCTCTAGTTCGGCAATAGACGCCTTCAGGCCATTCATTTTCCAATTACCGGCGGCAACTTTACGACGCATATTCATACTCCTGTAGGGATTTGTTTTTACATATCTGCAAATTTGATGGATTCGCCGCAGCCACATGATTCGGTCACGTTCGGATTCTTGAACTCGAATCCAGCCTCTAGCAGTGAGACCTTGTAGTCAATTTCGGTTCCAAACAGGAACATTTGCGCCATAGGGGCGATCATGACGCGGGCGCCGTTGTATTCGATCACCTCGTCGTTTGGGTCGACGTCATCGACATAGTCCATGGTGTATTCCATGCCAGCACAGCCACCTTTTTTGATGCCAATCCGCAGGCCTTTTTTTGCACCCGCTTCCATCAAGCTAGATATCTGTGTGGCGGCGGCATCCGTCATGGTAAGCGCCTGTTTCCCAGGAATACCAAACATCAGTTTTGCTCCTGTACTGTGGGATTAATAGCTTCAATTTTTATGGTCAAGTCCGCGTTCAACGCCGCAATCGCTTCGGTGATCTCAGTATAGTCTGCCGCCCCGGGAACGGGAATCGCATCGATTTTACCCTCAAGCGCGTTCAATGCTTCCCTAAAATCAGCCAACTGTTGCGCTTGGTCAGCCTCCATCACGCTTATGGCCGAGGCCATATTATCGTTGGCCTCCAATAACGCTTTGTAAGTCATATCCTGTTGTTCAGTTTGAACGGCCTGCTCTGCACGATAGGATTTAACTACACGGTCATTGTTCAGATAGATCAGACCACCAGCTACAACCGCCCCGACGATAGCGGAAACGCTAACACGGTAGATAAGATTTTGAACGAC
>DFBD01000056.1:24391-30586 GCA_002367255.1 Rhodobacterales bacterium UBA3089
GCTACGGGGCAACCCGGGGCGGTTAAGGACATCTTAACTTCCACGTGGGATTCGTCGTTGATGTCAATCGTATAGATCAAGCCAAGGTCGAAGATGTTTACGGGAACCTCGGGGTCGTGGACCGTGCGACAGGCCTCGACGATGCTGTCATATAGGGGATGGTCCGTCGTAGACGGAGCGATCATCGGTGTGCCCTCCATGGGCATTTCAGCGTTGGCATTCATTGTTTTTCAATCCTTTTCGGAATTCCTGACTAAACATATAGGGTATAAGAATGCACACGTCTAGATGACGGCAGGGCTTGAAACTGCGGCAAATTTGAGGTTGAACGCGCGGTAGGCCTAAAATGTCAGGAAAATAAGTGAAAAACGTATCGTTCGAAATCAACCGATCACAGGGAAAAGCCCGCACCGGCGTGTTACATACACCACGTGGAGACATCCGCACCCCTGCCTTTATGCCTGTAGGGACAGCCGCAACCGTGAAAGCGATGATGCCCGAGAGCGTCGCCGCGACAGGGGCAGACATTCTGTTGGGCAATACCTACCACTTGATGCTACGCCCTACAGCCGAGCGGATCGAGCGACTTGGCGGACTTCACAAGTTTATGAACTGGGACAAGCCGATTTTGACAGATTCGGGTGGTTTTCAGGTGATGAGCCTCGCTGGATTGCGCAAGCTGACCGAAGAAGGCGTGAAGTTCAAATCTCATATTGACGGGTCCGAGCATAACCTGACGCCAGAACGCTCGATGGAGATTCAGCGGATGCTTGGCAGCGATATTGTTATGTGTTTTGACGAATGCACCCCCTATCCGGCGGAACCGGATGTCGTGGCTGAATCAATGCGGATGTCGATGAGATGGGCGCAACGCTCCAAGGATGCATTTGGTGAACGGCCAGATCACGCGTTGTTCGGCATTCAGCAGGGCAGCACGTTGCCCGAAATGCGTGAAGAAAGTTCGGAGGCGTTGAAATCCATTGGGTTTGACGGCTATGCGATTGGTGGTTTGGCTGTGGGCGAGGGGCAAGAAGCGATGTTCGATGTCCTGGATTATGCTCCGGGGATGTTGCCGGTGGATAAGCCACGGTACTTGATGGGCGTTGGCAAACCGGATGATATCGTTGGTGCCGTACAGCGTGGCGTTGATATGTTTGATTGTGTTTTGCCCAGTCGTTCAGGTCGCACAGGGCAGGCGCAAACGCGAATGGGGGCGATTAACATGCGCAACGCGCGCCACATGGACGACCCGCGTCCACTCGACGAGGAATGCACTTGCCCAACGTGTCAGAACTATTCCCGCGCCTATTTGCACCATGTGCATAAAGCGAAAGAGATCATCGCCAGTATGCTGCTGACGTGGCATAACCTGCATTACTACCAAGAATTGATGCAAGGGCTACGCGCGGCCATCGAGGCCGGAACGCTAGACGATTTTGCAGCGGGATTCCATGCACGACGTGAAATCGGAGATATTCCGCCGCTCTGATAAACTGATGCAGACCAAATGTAATTTGCGGGAACAAAAGCGGACCATATTGAATTTCTGCTCTTGAAACCTTGCACACTGCACTCCAAGTTATGTTCAAACAATGGAAGCGCTGCTATCGCTAGATACCTAGGTTGGAGCACTTTGCAGAAATAAGGAATACCTATGTCAGACTCAAACAGCGTTACCTATCCGGTTCTCCCACTTCGGGATATTGTTGTTTTCCCTAACATGATCGTGCCGCTTTTTGTTGGTCGCGAAAAATCTGTCCGCGCCCTTGAAGAGGTGATGCAGGACGACAAACAAATACTTCTGTCGAGCCAGAAAGATGCTGGCGAAGACGAACCGACCACGGACTCAATCAATGAAACGGGTGTGTTGGCGAACGTACTTCAACTGCTGAAATTGCCCGATGGAACCGTGAAGGTTTTGGTCGAAGGCAAACAGCGTGTTCAGATTACGCGCTTTCTTGATAACGATGAGTACTTCGAGGCTGAGGCTACTCTTATCGAAGAGGCTGAGGCTGATTCTGATTTGATCACCGCGCTTTCGCGTTCCGTGACGGATACGTTTGAACGCTATGCGCGTTTGAATAAAAACGTGCCGGAAGATGCGCTGTTAGCAGTGCAGGAAGCGGTTGATGCGATTAAACTTGCGGATACTGTTGCGGGGCATCTTGGTGTGTCCATTTCGGAAAAACAGAACCTGCTGGAAATACCTGACGTCGCACAACGGCTCGAAAAGATATTCGAGCTGATGCAAAGCGAATTGTCCGTTCTGAAGGTCGAAAAGAAGATCAAATCCCGGGTTAAGACCCAGATGGAGCGTACGCAGCGTGAATATTATTTGAACGAACAGATGAAAGCGATCCAGAAAGAGCTTGGCGACGGCGAAGAAGGCCAGAGCGAACTTGGTGAACTGGAAGAGCGTATCGCTGGCGTTAAGCTATCAAAAGAGGCCAAAGAAAAGGTTGATGGCGAGCTTAAGAAACTGAAAAACATGTCGCCGATGTCGGCGGAAGCTACGGTTGTGCGTAACTACCTCGATTGGATGCTATCCATCCCTTGGGGCAAACGCAGCCGCGTTAAGAAAGACCTGAGCAAAGCGCAGGAGGTTCTGGATAAGGATCACTATGGCCTTGAGAAGGTCAAGGAACGCATTGTTGAGTATTTGGCCGTACAACAGCGCAGCCAAAAGATGAAAGGTCCTATCTTATGTCTTGTCGGCCCTCCGGGTGTTGGTAAGACTTCGTTAGGGAAATCTGTCGCCAAAGCAACAGGGCGCGAATTCATCCGCATCAGCCTTGGTGGCGTGCGTGACGAATCCGAAATTCGGGGGCATCGTCGGACGTATATTGGCTCCATGCCCGGTAAAATCATCCAGTCGATGAAAAAGGCCAAAACGGTCAACCCGCTTATCTTGCTCGACGAGATTGACAAGATGGGGCAGGATTATCGCGGCGACCCGGCCAGCGCGATGCTAGAGGTCCTCGACCCCGAGCAAAACGCGACGTTTATCGATCATTATATGGAGGTCGAATACGACCTTTCTAACGTGATGTTCCTGACAACGGCGAACTCTTATAACATGCCGCGTCCATTGCTGGACCGGATGGAGATCATCACGCTTGCCGGTTACACCGAATTGGAAAAAACCGAAATTGCGAAGCAGCATTTGATCGAGAAACAGATCAAGGGCCACGGCTTGAAAAAAGGCGAGTTCACTCTTCAGGATGACGCTTTGCTTGATATTGTGCGGTATTACACCCGCGAGGCCGGCGTTCGTAATCTTGAACGCGAGATTGCGAAGCTATGTCGTAAGGCCGTAACTGAAATCGTGATGAAACGCGCGGATAAGGTGACGGTGTCTAGCGATAACCTCGAAGAATTTCTGGGTGTGCGCCGGTTCAAATTCGGTCTGGCCGAAGATAAAGATCAGGTTGGCGTCGTAACAGGCCTTGCCTGGACCGAAGTTGGCGGTGATTTGCTGCAAATCGAAGCGCTTCGTTTGCCCGGTAAAGGTCGCATGAAAACGACCGGTAAACTTGGCGATGTGATGAAAGAATCGATTGAGGCTGCGTCTAGCTTTGTGCGCGCAAAATCGACGACTCTTGGCATCAAGCCGCCCGAGTTCGAAAACATCGACATCCACGTTCACGTTCCCGAGGCCGCAACGCCAAAGGATGGCCCAAGTGCTGGCGTGGGTATGGTGACCTCGATTGTGTCGGTGCTGACAGGCATTCCGGTGCGCCGTGATATAGCCATGACCGGCGAAGTAACGTTGCGCGGTAATGTCCTGCCAATCGGTGGCTTGAAGGAGAAACTGCTGGCGGCCCTTCGTGGCGGCATCACAACGGTTCTTATCCCACAGGACAACGAAAAGGATCTCACCGAGATTCCTGACGTTGTTAAAGATGGCCTGAAAATCATTCCGGTATCGGATGTGATGGACGTGTTGGAGCTGGCGTTGGTGCGTATGCCCGAACCTATCGAGTGGGACGAAGCCGCCGAGGCCGCTAAAGCCGCAGCGCTGGCTGCGAAGAATGATAGCAGAGGCGGGGCAACGGCCCACTAAGCACGCTACAAAATAACAAAAATAGACAAAGGCGCGCCATCCCGACGCGCCTTTGCTTTGTTTATGCCGTTAACTTCAGCCCTTGAAACCAGCCAAGACGTTTGAAAATCGCCCAGTCCAATACCAACGCAAGCACAAGTGATGCGCCCATCAACGGTAGCAATATGCTTAGCGCAACAACCAACGCGATCATGCCCCAGCTTAGCACGGCTTGTGGCGCGGCAGGCACGCCTAGTTCACCAGCAGGGCGGCGGCTCCACCATGCAACGAAACCAGAGATCGACAAGATAACACCAAGAACTGAAGCAATGACGTTCTGTATGATGTTCGTCCAGCCATACAACTCTCCTTGGTGAAATCCTATGCCCAAGGATACGGCTTTTGCCAAAATAGGGAAATCGGCAAAGCTGACGGTTTTAAGCACCTCGCCATTATACTGGTCGATCACCATCTCGCTACGTGCGAACCGATCCCGCGTTGCAGAGCCGACCCAGTAAGTCGCATCGGCGTTCTTGGGTGGCCGTAGTGTATAGGGCAGGGTCATGCCTTGCACCCGTGCGGTTTCAATAACTTGTGCGTATGTGATAGCCTCACCCTCGCTTGCGCTTGAAACCACTGGTTTACCACCAAACCGGAGGCTCGGGGATTTCTGTCCGGTTTGCTCTTGTATGAAGCTAAACCCGCCCCCCCAGACATCCGTCCATGGCAATCCGGTGAGAAGCAACGGAAAGATCAGCACGAACGCCAATATTCCTGTGAACATATGCACCTCGCGCCACCACGCGCGGCCCTTGTTTGATGGCAGTGAAAACACTTTGGACCAAGTCCGCTTCCCGCGTGGCCACCACATGTAAACGCCCGTAATCATCATCACGATGGCCCAATGCGCCGAGAGTTCGACAAACTTCGTGCCAACATCCCCCAACAACAGCTCGCCATGGAACTTTTTCAACATCCGCATCATGGTTGAGTTGCGTTCCTGATTCTCAAGGATTTCCGCAGTATATGGGTTCACCCAGACATAGGATTTAACGCGATTCTGGTCTTTAACAGTAAAGACAGTCGCGCGTCCCGGGGCTTGCTCTGTGGTAATCCCGTCGATTCTGGAACCTGGAAATGCAGCCATTACAGCGGCTTGTTGCATCTCGAGGCTATGCGGCTCGCCTGTAACTTCTACGTTCAGGCGCGATTCATATATGATCTCTTCGATCTGTGGTTTGAAAAGGTAAATTCCACCTGTGATCGAAAGGATCAGCATGAAGGGCAGAACATAGAGGCTTGCTAGAAAGTGCCATTTCCAGACAAGGCGATAAAAGGCACCGCCACGCGCAACATCTGCGCGAAAGGGTGCCGATACAGTTTGATCGGTCATTATATTTCCTGTGTTTAGTTTGAATTATTGTATGAATTCAAACAACAGGAGGGGCGCGAACAGGGCTTATACGTGCGTTTGCATGTATCGTGTGGAAGCTCTGTGCTGATTGGATATGCGAGGATGTGAAAGCATAAATCGCCCGCGAAACCTGCCAGAACGGTGTTGTGTTGATCTCGGCGGCACTAACTTGCAAACAAAGGTCGGAAATCACTTCGCCCTCGGAAACAGGATTGCCGCTATCATCCAACGTGATTCTTTGAAGCCCGTCACCCGTACAGATTACGATAGTGCGGGCGTCACTGCCAAACACCATACTAAGGACAGGGCTGATTTTCGGTGTTAAAATGCCAAAAATCAGGAATGTCGTCAGTAGCAAATTGTAAAATGGCGCTTTGGTCATCCGGCGTATGTATGGGAAGGGAATAGAAAGATGCAAGTTTTTTTAAGACAGGGCAAAAATCTCGTTTTCCCTCTTGCGGTGCGCGGCGGGGGGCGTTATCAGCCTCCCACGGAATGGGTGATTAGCTCAGTTGGTAGAGCGCTTCCTTTACACGGAAGATGTCGGGAGTTCGAGCCTCTCATCACCCACCATTCCGACCTTGGGCGATGCGCGCGAGGATGATACGTAGAGGCTGTGCGGTTGTAGCTCAGCTGGTTAGAGTGCCGGCCTGTCACGCCGGAGGTCGCGGGTTCGAGCCCCGTCAACCGCGCCACTGCCTCTCGTTTCATATTTTGCGCGGTTGTAGCTCAGCTGGTT
>DFBD01000082.1:0-480 GCA_002367255.1 Rhodobacterales bacterium UBA3089
CTCGATAGAATCGTTGGATGCTCCAGATATTTTATAAACCGGATGTTCCCGACAGCATCTACATTGGATTCACTGACAATTCTGGTCTTCTGGATTGTATTCGCCCGCCCAACGGGCAGCGCGGCCATAAAACCGAAAGGGCCGCGCTATCGTAACAGCGCGGCCCAGACTTGAGTATGAAGGTGGCAAAGTCAGGCCGAAGCCTAGCTGCCAGATGTTGGCCCAAAGGGGGCTGCCCCTCTAGATTTTCACCTCGCGAATAACCTTAACCATCTGCTCCAGTTTCCCAATAGACATTGGCACCTCCTTTCTCAAAGTTTACGATAAAGAAAGCATGCCACGACTTTTCAAAAACTCAAAGTAAAATTTTCATGATAGCCGCGCGGACAACACACGAAATGGTATGAGCGCAATCATCGCTAACAACATTTTGACGAAAAAGTCCGCAACGCCAAGGCTAACCCAAAGCGGTGCCATCGG
>DFBD01000082.1:597-5439 GCA_002367255.1 Rhodobacterales bacterium UBA3089
GGCGCGCGCCACCAGCTGCCTTTGCGAAGGCGGTCAAACACCAGAACGTCGGTAAGTTGCGCAATAAGGAACCCCGTGCCAGAACCAAGCGCAATGCGAAGTGTCACGGCAGGGCCGAATTCCAACATGATTTGTGTGCCGATCAACGAGCATATTACACCCACAACAAAACCCGCAAAAATAACCTTACGCGCTTGCGAGGCGCCATAGGTGCGGTTCATCAAGTCGGTGACCAAGAAGGCAAATGGATAGGTGAATGCACCCCACGTCAGCCAATTGCCGAACAAGAATTGCACCAAGATGTTAGAGGCAACAACAACGGCTGCCATGGCGATTACGCCAATGAGTATTCCACGTTTCATATTTGTATTCCGTTTTTTATAGAAGGAGCGGCGACTTCGTTTCAGTTGAGTGGGCGATATAGGCCCGGATTATTGCAGGTTCAAGCGATTTTTTCCATCACAGCATCCAGCGCCATAATATATCCATCAACCCCCCTACCAGCGATTAACCCGTCCGAGGCCAACTCAACGTAAGAGATATGCCGGAACGCCTCGCGTTGTTTCGGATCCGAGATATGCAACTCCATCTTATAGCCGTCATACGCCTTCAGCGCATCGTGAATAGCAATCGAGGTATGCGTATACGCCCCCGCATTCAGAATAATCGCATCAGCCTTGCCGCGCGCTTCTTGAATCCAGTCGACCAGAACACCCTCATGGTTGGACTGCCGGAATTCCAGCGTCACGCCCAGCGTTTCAGCATGCGCCATACACCGCGCTTCGACATCGCCCAGTGTATCGTGGCCGTAAATCTCTGGCTCCCGAAAACCAAGCAGGTTCAGGTTGGGGCCGTTCAAAAGGAAAATCGTTTTACTCATAGGATTGATCTATACCTATATTATCCAATTACGCTAGTCAGCATAATGCACATCGACCTGTGTCGGAGCATCCAGAACCACCCGGATCGGAGCCTCGTTCGCAGGGCCTTCGACCATAGCAGCCTCGAAAGCGGCTTTCTTGCCTTCACCCGTTATCAAAATATGAATGTTCCGCGCCGCTCGTATAACCGAAGCAGTCAGGGTCAACCGAGGCTCCGGCGCACCCGGCGCGCGCATTGGCAGCAGAACTGCCGTGCCGTGCAAATCCAACCCCTCATCCAGACGGTCCGCTTCAGGAAAAAGGCTGGCGGTGTGCATGTCCGTCCCCATGCCCAGCACGCAAACATCTAGCGGCAGGGCGGCGGATATTGCGGCAGTCAAGTCACCCAAAACATCCTCCGGCGTGTCGGCTTCCTTATAAAATGGCACCAAAACCGCAGCGGAGGCGTTGTTTTGCAATAAAGTATCCTGCAACATACGCGTGTTGGATCGATCAGAACTTTCCGGTACAAACCTTTCATCCGTCAACATCACCCGCACCTTCGACCAATCCAGATCAGCCCTCGATAGCAACGCCAGAAACGGCGCTGGCGTCGTCCCGCCCGGCACGGCCAGCGTCGCTGCCCCCCGCGCAGAAATTGCGGCCTGCAACTGGTCGGCCACATCCTCGGCGAGGTTCTCCATCAGAGTTTCGCGGTCAGGGTATTGTAAAAAATCTGGCATCGCGTTTCCTGTCACAGTTTCTCGCGTTATAGAGTGTGTTTTCCGCAGCGTCATCCCGGCATATGCGTTAATTCCCGCCGATCCGGCTCTTTTGCATAACTTATTTACCCCAAAGCCTTGCTTCACTTTCGAAATTCGCTAAACCCTACACGCTTGCAGGGGATAATCCGCTGCAATTCATACAATCGGCGAAGGGGCTGCTTTGAGCATTTGGGTGCGGATATTACGATGGATTTTCAAGGTCCAACGTCTTGCTTATCTGCACCGCCGATACAGCCTGTCACTTGTTGCGATATTTATCATGATTATCGGATCAGCGGCGCTGGACGTTAAGAACTCCAACGACCCTATGCTGTTTTTCAGTGACAACAATATCCACCGCCAAAAGTTGGAAGACTACCGCGAGGTTTTCGGAAAATCCGCCGCCACGCTGATAGCACTGGACGCTGGCGAATCCGGCGCGCCGCTGCATCTGCTGGAGGCGGAGCGGTACTTGTCCGAAATCCTGCTGGACCCCGAACATCCGCTTTATATAGACTATCTAACCGCGCTTGGCTCAGCCACCGCCACACTGCCCGCTATTGGGTATCCGACCGAATTCACACCGTTGGAAGACGTGCAGTTTCTGGCTAAAGAACATCCCGCCCTTAGCGCGTATTTCTTCAATGCGGATCAAAGCGCGACGATGATTATCCTTTCGCTGGACCACACAGATCAAAGCGACCCCGCCCTTATCACCGCCTATAACGAGCAGATGGATCTGGTCATGCATATGCGTGACAAGTATCCGACACTACAAATTTCCATTGTTGGCAACATCACCACATTCGAGGCCATGCGCGAAGCGTTCGAGCTGGACAGCAGATATCTGTTCCCCGCCACAGCTTTCGTAAACTTCCTCGTCTTGCTGTTTGCGTTTGGCAACCTGCGCGTAACCCTGTCAGTGCTGGTCATTGCAGCCCTATCTGTCCTGCTAACCCAAGGCGTCGCGGGGTGGAGCGGATACGTCTTCGCCGCCGGTTCCGCCTCCTCTTTCTCTATTGTGTTCACGCTGACGGTTGCCAGCCTTATCCACGTCGTTCACGCCATGGGGCAACGACAAAGGCGGCTGCCGTTCCAGCGATCCTATACCATCATCCTGTCCAGCTTCCGCAAATTGACTGTACCAGTCACACTTGCACACCTGACAACCGCCGTCGGGTTTGTGTCGCTTAACTGGGCCGATGCGCCTGCGTTCAAAGCCATGGGAAATCTTGTGGCTATCGGGCTGGTATTTTCCCTGCTGTTATCCTTGCTGGTTGCCCCCATCGCGCTGAAATCCAAACGCACAGAACTTGTCATCCGGGACGACCGCATCCGCGCCACCTCCCGCTGGTTCGCCAACGCATGGGCTGCCGCCCCGATCCGCAATGCGTTGATCGTATCGGCATTGTCACTGGCCGCGCTGACTGGCCTGACGCGGATCGTTTTTGACGACCAGATCACCAACAACTTCCCGTCTGGCCACCCACTGCTGATTAATATCGACAACATCGCGGATGCATTCGGTTGGTCGCACTCGGTCGATCTGGTGCTTCGCTACGGCGAAGGCGAATTGATCCAGCCCCAAGCGATTTCCGATGTGGAGACCTTAGTGGAATGGATCAAAACCCAGCACCCTGTCGGCGATGTTTTCAGCCCCATTCCACTTATTCAGGACTGCTTTGACCACCGCCAGCCCCCCTTTGAAGGTCCTCTAGCCGAAGCCCCGCAGAAGATGTTGAACTATTGCGTCCGCACCAGTGGTCGCAGCAATGATGATAGCGTTGGTTTCTTCGCCAACGATTTCACACAACTTCACCTGAAAATCATGTTGCCACGAATTTCAGCGGCTGGTGTGCGGGATCTAAGCGCTAAAGTCGAAGCTAAAACGTTGGAGATGGGCTTCACGCCCCAAAATGCCACAATGTCCGGCGTTGGCGTGATGTCGGCCTATCTATCCGAAGTGAACACCCACAACATGCTTATCGGCTCAGCTCTCGCGATGTTGGTTGTGTCCCTACTGATCGGCTTGTTCCTGCGTTCGCCAATACTGGCGGTTTTGTCTATCTTGCCAAACTTCCTGCCCGCGATGTCCTCGCTCGGCTTGTGGGTCTGGATCAACGGCGAAGTCGGCATGGCCGCCGCCATCATTGCCGCTGTCACCTTCGGTATCGTGGTCGATGACACCATCCACATCTTATATGCACTGGCACGTGGCAAACACACACAATCGCGCGCAGGGATTCGCAAGATTTTGCGTAACGTCACGCCAGGGGTTTTGACAACCACATTGGCGCTCGGCCTTGGATTTGGAATTTTGATGTTCAGCGGATTTGAAGTGAACCGTCAGTTAGGCTTCTTAACCAGCATGACGATTTTCATCGCCTTCATATTCGATATTTTCGTTCTGCCCGGCCTTTACAGCCTGCTTAAAGGCAGACGTTAAAGCCAGTCGCGCAGAATAGGGATCAGCGGCACATCGGCCGGTGGCATCGGATACTCGCGCAGCTTGTTGGCCCGCACCCATTTCAACGTCTGCCCTTCCTGCGGATGTGGTGTGCCCTTCCATTTGCGACAAGCAAACAGCGGCATCAGCAGGTGAAAATCATCATAGGAATGGGATGCAAACGTTAGCGGAGCCAAACAGCTTTCCCACGTATCAATACCCAATTCTTCATGTAATTCACGGATCAACGCCACTTCCGGCGTTTCACCAGCCTCGATTTTGCCGCCAGGGAATTCCCATAATCCCGCCATCGACTTCCCCTGTGGCCGCTGTGCCAACAGCACACGACCATCGGCATCGATCAAAGCCACAGCTGAAACCAGCAGCGTTTTCATGAACGATAATCTGCGTTGATAGTGATATATTGATGCGTCAGATCACAGGTCCAAACAGTCGCTTCCCCCTCGCCAACGCCCAGATCAACGGTCACGCTCAGGTCTTGGCCCTTCATGTAATCTGCCCCGTCTTCCTCGCGGTAATCGGGTGAAACCCAGCCTTTGTCGGCCACCAGAATGTTGCCGAACGAGATCGACAGCTTATCCCGATCTGCCGCCTCGCCAGCCTTGCCAACCGCCATAACGATCCGGCCCCAGTTAGGGTCCTCGCCAGCAAAGGCTGTCTTGACCAGCGGCGAGTTCGCAATCGACAACCCGACAGTTTTCGCCGCCGCATCACTTTCCGCACCATTCACAGCAATCTCGATAAACTTCGT
>DFBD01000166.1 GCA_002367255.1 Rhodobacterales bacterium UBA3089
CAACGCAATCGGCCCGCAATGTGCCGCCTCGGGCCCAACGTGCCCCACGCAGAACCCACGCGTCACGCCGGAAAAACGAGCATCCGTAATAAGTGCAACCTTCTTGCCCATACCTTGGCCGGAAAGTGCAGCCGTTGTCGCCAGCATTTCGCGCATACCGGGGCCACCCGATGGGCCCTCGTTACGGATAACCAGAACTTCGCCCTCTTTATAGGTGCGCTTTTGCACCGCCTCGAACGCATCTTCTTCGCATTCAAAAACATGGGCAGGGCCGGTAAATACGGTTTCTTCTTCAGTCATACCGGCGACTTTCACAATCGCACCATCAGGCGCAAGGTTGCCCTTCAGGCCAACAACGCCACCAGTTTTGGAGATCGGCGTTTCCACCGGGTAAATCACCTTACCGTCTGCCTCGCCCGCTACGCGATCAACTTCTTCGCCAATAGTCCGGCCCGAAACGGTCATACATTCTTCGTGCAACAAACCGGCTTTGCCAAGCTCGCGCATGACAATCGGAATACCGCCAGCTTCGAACAAGTCCTTGGCCACATACTGCCCGCCCGGCTTCAAATCGACGAAATATGGTGTGTCGCGGAAGATGTCGCAAACATCTTCAAGATCAAAATCAATGCCCGCTTCATGCGCCATCGCAGGCAAATGCAGCCCCGCATTGGTCGAGCCACCCGTACACGCCACAATCCGCGCCGCATTTTCAAGTGCCTTACGCGTAACAATATCACGTGGGCGGATGTTATAGCGCAGCAGGTTCATCACCGCCTCGCCAGAAGCTTCGCCAAATGCGTCGCGGCTTTCATACGGGGCTGGTGCGCCTGCGGATTGGAACAGCGCCAAACCAATCGCTTCGGAAACCGAGGCCATGGTGTTAGCCGTAAACTGGCCGCCACAAGCACCCGCAGACGGGCAAGCAACCGCTTCCAAACGCTCCAAATCTTCCGTCGACATATTGCCGGCCTGATGTTGACCAACGGCTTCGAACACATCCTGAACGGTTACGTCTTTACCTTCAAAACGCCCCGGCAGGATTGATCCACCGTATAAAAACACCGACGGTACATTCAAACGCAACATCGCCATCATCATCCCCGGCAGCGATTTATCGCACCCCGCCAGGCCAACCAGCGCGTCATAACAATGCCCCCGCATGGTCAACTCAACCGTATCGGCAATCGCCTCGCGGCTAACCAAAGACGAACGCATACCCTCGTGACCCATCGCAATACCGTCGGTCACGGTGATCGTCGTAAATTCGCGCGGTGTACCCTTGGCAACCTTAACACCAGATTTAACCGACTGTGCCTGACGGTTCAGCGCGATGTTACAGGGTGCCGCCTCGTTCCAGCAGGTGGCGACGCCAACGAGAGGCTGGTGGATTTCGTCTTCGGACAACCCCATCGCATAGAGATACGAACGGTGCGGCGCACGTTCTGGCCCCTCGGTTACATGGCGGCTGGGAAGGTTGGATTTATCGATAGGTCCGGAATTCATTTCGGGGCAACTCCTGTTGGGATACTTCTGTTAAACCAGCAATAGGGACTGGCGCGGGAAATCTCAAGTATTGCGGTGCGGATTTTCCAAGGTTACCATCTAACCTTTTGACGCGGAGCCCACATGTTTCCCCACTTTTCCCCAGCCTTCCAGCGTTTTGTTGAACCAGCCCAAGAACGTTCGCAAATTTGGCGCACTATTCTGGGCTTCGCGCTCGTATTCGCATTCTTCGTGCTTGTGACCATTATATTCAGCATCGGCGGAACGCTTCTTGGCGAATTCATCGAACCCGGACTTGGCTTAAGCTATATGAGCCAAGTCGAAGAAGGTCGCACGATATTCGCAACTTTTGCGATGCTGGCCATGATCGCAACCATGATTCCCGGCCTGTGGCTGGTTCTTCGATTTTTACACAAACGCCCGTTGCGCACATTGCTTGGCCCAACCGGCACCATCAACTGGTCCCTATGGCGCGGTGCGGCGGCGATAATCCTGATACTCGCCGCTATTGATGCGACAACAACCTTTTTAACCGCCGATTTGGTTCAACAAATGCCGCTGATAAAATGGCTGACCTGGCTTGCCCCGGCGCTGCTGCTTCTATTTTTGCAAACCAGCGCCGAGGAAATGGTGTTTCGCGGGTACTTGCAACAACAACTGGCCGCACGCTTCAAAAGCCGGTGGATTTGGTGGGTGCTTCCATCTGCTATTTTCGGCGTTGCACACTTCAACCCTGCCCAATTCGGCGGCAACGCATGGATAGTTGTGGCCATCACCACGCTGATGGGGTTAATCCTCGCCGATGTAACCGCCCGTTTCGGTTCGTTATCCCCTGCAATGGGCCTGCATTTCGCCAATAATCTGGTGGTAATGCTGTTTATGAACTCTTCTGGCCAACTAAGCGGGATGAGCTTTTACCTTTACAGCGTTGATATGCAAAGCGCACAAATGACATCTGCGATGCTGATCTCGCTGACGTCGATGCTGGTTGGGTACGGTATTTTCATGCTAATCATGCGGCGGCGGCGGCTCTGACGTTGCAATCCTGCGGGCACCGGATTAATTAAGCTAAAGAGCAGCAATAAGGGCCAATCGGCACATGAACTGGATTTCAAATTACGTCCGTCCAAAGATCAACTCGATTTTTTCCCGTCGCGAGACGCCGGA
>DFBD01000098.1 GCA_002367255.1 Rhodobacterales bacterium UBA3089
TCGAATCCCTGTCTCTCCGCCACCCACCCCAGTCTCTGTCAGCGCAGGCGCATTGTCCTTGTTTTCTCCCGATTTTTAGGGGGCTTGCGCCGTGCCATCGGCCTAAGAGACGACCGTGATGTCGCGGATCAGGGCAGTTTCCCCGCACCGTCTCTGTCGGCAGCATCACGCGCTTCGGTTAGGCCTAATTTCCCTGCTAACAGGGAATTAACAGGGAAATTTTGCGAAAACGGCCCTATTTGGCCCAGATCACGCGTTAATAACCACCAAATATCAAAGCGTTACGATTGATTTCCCTGCGCAAATTATCAGGGAGCTTTTTCACAATTATCAGGGAAGTTTCCAACGGGAACAGGGAATGACGCGCGCAGATCAGGGATGGTTTAGATCTCGGCTAAACCCGTAAATCCGCGCCTGCCTATCCCAGTCAAGCGGGATCGGTTTACGGATAATCTGTTCCAGGGTCAGTTCAGGCGGCTGGCGACCGTTGAGAATCACTTTCTGGATTGCGGGAGAAAGGAAGGCGAGCTGGGCCCGGGTGCGGATGTAGGATTCAGAGTGACGGGTTGCAGCGGCGATCTCGCTCAGCGGTTTGCCCTTATGCAGATCGGCGGTCCAAGTATGCGCGCGGGCCAGCGCACGCAACATCGTTCTGTCGGGGTCGGGCTCACGATCACCGGCGACGATTTTTCCCTCGACACCCCGCCGACGCAGCGCGAACGGCGCTTGGACCTGCAGCGTGGATGGATGGATCTCTTCGGGTTTCAGACCGAGTTCGTTTGCCAATTCCGTCGTTTGCAACTCCAGTACGATACGCCCTTTGGTCAGTTGACCTCCCGCCGTAATGTTTGCCAGAAGTTTGGGTGCCCCGTTCCACAGCCTCTGGGCCAGATCTTTAGCCCTGGTACAGACTGCGTCACTAACCTGAACATCTGGCATGACGCAAATCCGATGGCCGCGGGCGAGGTCGCTCAAGTGCCGCGCGATGATGTCCGCAACCGCCTGCTCCAGTGCCACTGCGGGCAAGCGCCAGCCGCGCGGATCAGTGCCGCCGGAGATCAGACGATTGGAGACATAGTACCGTAAGCGGCGTCCATGGCGCTGTGTATGTGTCGGCGTTAATCGGTCTCCGGTTTCGTCCCGGAGCTTACCGGTAAGCGGCGCGGCCCCGATCTTGGGGTGACTGCTCGCAGATCCGACCCGCGACCTTGGCCGAACGCTGGCGTCCTGCAACTTGGCCTGAACGCGATCCCACAACTCAATGTCGATGATGGCCTCGTGCTGCCCGACCCAGACATTGGTTTTGTGCTTGATCTTGCCGATGTAGATGGGATTACGAAGCAGCGCGTAGATCTGGCCGCGAGAGAAAAGATTTCCGCCCTGGGTCCGCCCCGATTTGAAGTGGTGCCGCTTTGACCGCAATCCCATTTCCGTTGTCTTGCGCATCACCGCATTCAGGCAGCCAAGCTGGACGTAAAGGTGAAAGATCACCTCCACCGTCTTCGCCTCGTTTTGACTGATCACAAGCCCTCTGGTCTTCGGATCGGGGTGGGGATCATAGCCAAGCGGCGGCACTCCACCCATCCACATACCCTTCTTCTTGGAGGCAGCGATCTTGTCGCGGATACGTTCGGCCGTCACTTCTCGTTCAAACTGGGCAAAGGACAAAAGCACGTTGAGTGTCAGCCGTCCCATCGAAGTGGCGGTGTTGAAGGCCTGGGTGACGGAGACGAACGAACAGCCTGCGGCGTCAAAGCGTGCCACGAGTTTTGCAAAGTCGGCCAGTGAGCGGGTCAGGCGGTCGATCTTGTAGACCACCACCATCTGGATACGGCCGGCGTCAATGTCGGCAAGCAAGCGCTGCATCGCAGGCCTCTCCAGCGTGCCTCCGGAGATGCCGCCATCATCATAGCGGGTCTTGTCGGCAACCCAGCGCTCATGCCGCTGACTGGCGATGTAGGCCGCGCAGGCCTCGCGCTGGGCGTCGAGCGAGTTGAAATCCTGGTCCAGCCCTTCGTCTGAGGATTTGCGCGTATAGATCGCACTGCGGATCCGTGGCTTGGTCATCTCGGTGCCGCGCCCTTCAGACCAAAGAACCGCGGCCCGGACCATCTGGTGCCAGTGATGGCACGGGCGATCGCCGACAGGGATGAATGGCGTTGACCGTCCCACAGGAACCCACCCTCAATGACATCGACTGCATGGGTTACGCCGTTCCATTCCCGGATTAGCCGTCCGCCCGGCTTGAGCGCGGGGCTCCTGCTGTCAGTCTTTTCATCTGTCATTCTCGCAAGCTTTTCGACAAAGCCTTTTGGCAGCCCCCCGAATTGGTGCGCCTGAGCCTCGAATGCCAAAAACCGGCGTAGGAATGGCCTGCTTAGCCGCTTCGGGACCGGCGTGCCGAAGATCTCCGACCAGACGGCAATCAGGGCCGTCCGGTCCATGGTCTCAAAGTCTGCGATCAATTGCATCATCGGGCACCCTCGGCGCGGCCTGTGATGCGGTACGTAGCCGTGCCGCCGGGTTTGGCGGGGTCAGTCCGATCAATGGTGTATCCGGCCTTCCTGAGCCCGCTCAGGGCTGCACGGACCGAATGAGGTTGCCAGCCTGTGACAGATTGCAGGGCGGCAAGATCGGCACCGGCCTTGCGGCTCAGCAACTTGCGCAGGATGGCGGCTTTCGTTTCGCGCGGGGCTGTTGTTTTGGATTTTGGCATGTCTGTTCCTCGGAGATGCCGGGCCAGCGGAATGCTGGCCCAGGTACCGAGGTGCGCCCGGGGGCGGGCCGGGCGTGGTATCAGTGACGCTCGTGTCAGGCGGCAAGTCCAGTCCGGAGTGAGCGACCTACCGGCTATTGCGAAGGTTTGGGGACTTTCACCCCCATTTTCCTCAAAGCGTCGAGGACCTGCTGCCTCTTTGTTCGCTCACACTCAGCTTCAGCCTGAACGGCAGGGCCAACTTCCAGCATGATACGGATAGCTTCGAGCAAAGATGCTTTGTGGCCTTTCAGCCCTTTTTTGCAGAGAGCAAGATAACCGGCTTCAATCCCGTCGAGCTTGACTGTTTTGCCATCCGGTGTCCGCGCGTCGATGGGCTGGTTCAGGATATTGGCGGCATCTTGCACGATTTCTGATTTTGACTTTGGTCGCCCCTTGGGATTGCCTGATTGGCCTTTCTTCCAACGCGAGGTTTCCGGGGGAGAGCCAAATCCAACTTTTTTCTCGTCAGTCATTTGTCACCCTCCGATCTGTCCACCTTGTAGCCCATGTTTTCGAAGGCTTTCAGGATTTTTTCTTTTTTTGCAGCAGGCCCATCGACATCGGTTTGTGCCTGGCCTGCGTCTTCGATAATCCGCCGCTGCAGGGAAAGGGCCTGTTTGTCGCCCTGCAGGGCCAGTTCACGCAGTTTCCAGATCAAGGCGTCGCGGATAGGCATCCGCCGTTCGTCATCCCGGATCCGGACCTTGCGGTTGAGCACCTGTTGCAAAACCGTGTTGAGGTCTTTCGGTTTGCGGGGGCGGCCGCGCGGGTTACCGGATTTACCCTTTTGAAACTGTGTGTGTTTTGGCGGGTTCATAAAGCCAGTAGTTGGGGCATCGCGATCAGTCATGCGGCGACCTCCACTGATTGCGTGGCGAATTCATTGGCACGCTCGATCACCACATCGCTGAAGGTCTGATCTGTGTTGTCGAGCTTTGCGGATTGGCCAGTTGCAGCCTCAAAGCGGCGGCAGATCACATCACAGTAGAGCGGGTCCAGTTCAACCAGTCGCGCAATACGGCCTGTGCGTTCGGCGGCCAGAAGCGTCGTGCCAGAGCCGCCAAAACCATCGAGCACGATCTCGCCGCGTTTTGTGACATCCTTGATCGCGTCAGCAACCAGGGCGACAGGCTTGACGGTTGGATGCAGTGCCAGGTCTTTCTGATTGGCACCAAAGCTGTTGACGCCGGGATAGTCCCAGACATTGGTGCGATATCTGCCGGTTTCGCCGAGACCAAAGGTGTTGGTATGGGGCGCAGTGCCAACTTTGTAGACGAAGACAAGCTCATGCTGGGAACGATAGAATGTGCCCATTCCGCCGTTGGATTTTTTCCAGACCACGAGATTTTTGAGCTCAGAATAGATTTTGTCACCAGCGGCCTGCAATTCAGTGATGTGTCGCCAATCCATACAGACAAAGTGGATGGCACCGTCGACGCTGACATTGGCCATCGCGCTAAGCGCGTTTTCCAAAAAGGCGGTGAAGCTTGCCGTATCCATCTCGCCGGACGCCATGGCAAACTCGCGGTGCTGGATCGCGCCAGAGCCGCAAACATGTCCGCCAATCTTCACGTTGTAAGGCGGGTCGGTGAAGACCGCGCGAGCGCGATCAGATCTCATAAGAGCAGAGTAAATATCTGGTTTCTGCGCATCGCCACAGATCAGCCTGTGTTCCCCGAGCAACCAGACATCACCGGGTCTTGTCACAGCAGGGGCGGTCTCAATACCAGATACATCGTCGTCGGGATCGGTTTCGTCTGCATCGGGGCCGTCAAGCAGGAGGTCCAACTCGGCAGTTTCAAAGCCCGTGATTTCCAGATCAAAGTCCATATCCAACTCAGACAAAGCCTGAAGTTCGATGGCAAGAATGTCGTGATCCCAGCCAGCAAGCTCAGCAAGGCGATTGTCGGCAATGACATAGGCACGACGTTCGGCTTCGTTGAGATGCGCCAATTCAATCGTCGGCACCTTGCCCAGGCCCAGCCGCTTTGCCGCGGCAACACGGCCATGGCCTGCAATGACGATGCCATCGGATCCGATTAGAACTGGATTCAGGAAACCAAATGTTCTGATTGATGTGGCGATCTGGGCAATCTGTTTTTCAGAATGCGTACGCGCATTGCCATCATAAGCAATCAGTTTGCCAGGATCGCGATTTACAACTTTCAGCTGGGTTTCAGCGGGAAGGGTCGGAGCCTGAGCTCCGTCAGAGATTATAGACATAGGGGTTACCCCACAATTTGTGCGTCGTCCGGCATGCCGGGGCTGACGCTGGCGGCACCCCTGTCTGGGAAGTGCCGCCGATTTCAAGGAATGTGAAGGCCGAGCCATCTATAGCTCTTTGCGAAGGGCCGGATTGCTCCGGCACAAGATCGGCAGGCCCTCCCACCAATCACTTCGCTTTCGTGTTTCGTGCAGGGCTGATCGCCCTGCACGAGTTTTTTCATTTATGCGGCGCGTTTGCCAGCTTCAGCCAACAACTGCATATCGATCTGAAGAATTTCAGGGTCAATGTCAGCGAGGCCATAGAAATGTTCAGTCATCTAAAAGAACACAGTCATTTCTTCCACCGTCAGCTCTTCAAGCCTCAACACAGGAATATCATCGAGCCCGATCAGTTTGGCTGCTGCAACAAGGCCATGTCCGGCAACAATTCTGTCGTACTTATCAATCAGCACCGGCGTCAGTATTCCCATGCGATAGAGGCTGTCCTCGATTTCTGCATGGTCTTCGGCATTCAGCCGTTCAGCCAATTGAATTGCGTTTGAGAGCTTCTCCGGTGGTTTCCGGAACAGCCGGTCGCGCAAAACATCCGCGACCATGTAGGTTTCAAGATCCATTCGATGGGCCATAATATATCTCCAAATCCATCAGTTTGATACGCACCAGAAATTGGCCGCGTACGGAAACTGCGACGCTAGAGCGACACAGCGGTTCATGTGATGTATGGGAGGCCGGACCAACATCAGTCCTGTACGAAGGGCCACAATTGCAGCGCGAGAGAGGAAAGCCTCCGATCCGTCTCACTTCGTTTTCTTAGTCCTTGATTACTTAGGTGGAGGATTCAGTTTCCGCAAGGAATAAATCGCCTAGTGCTCAAAATTTATTCAATGTTACTAAGCGTTTAAACGCCTTGCCTCAAAATTGATGAAGTAAAACAAACGCTTCTTGATGGGCTTTTCTGCGTCAGAGCAACTTCAAATCTGCTCGTCAACCACAGATCAACCTGGTTTTCTCGCTGATGGATCGAGAAGTTCGCCGCCGGGAACGTTCAGTGCGATGGCGATTCTTTCCACCACTTCGATCGTTGGATTCCGGGCTCCCCGCTCCAGATCACTGATGTAATACCAACCGGCCCAATCATTGACCTGTGGTTGCCCAATTTCGAGTTGCGATTGATTTGATGCGCCCGGTTTCGGCGGTCAGGCGGTTCCAGGCATCACAACAGGCATCGACGATTGCCTCCCAGGTTTCGAACACCCTGTTCGAGAGGTAGGTTTGGCGCAAGAACTGCCAGATGTTTTCTGTCCGCCGGCCGGCCGGCGATTGCATGCAATCGCTGAGTATCCGTATTGGTCAAGCC
>DFBD01000157.1 GCA_002367255.1 Rhodobacterales bacterium UBA3089
TCGAAGACTGCCGCCCGATCTTGCGCGTGTCATTCGTGCCGTGGATACGGTAGTATTGCCAGCTTAGGTAAAGCGCGTGTGTTCCAAGCGGGTTTTCAGGGCCGGGGCCGATATAATCGGGCAGGTCCGGGTTGCGCTTCAACATTGAAGGCGTTGGACGCCAATCCGGCCCCACGCGTTTACGCACAATGCTGGTGCGGCCCAAACGAGTCAGATCCGGTGTAAGAGGTACGCTCACAGGGAATATCTTGTGGTATGCCTCGCCTTCGGGCCAAAAATGCAACGCGCGTCCTTTAGTGTCCACCAGAATCGCGCCTTTGCGGAGGCTCGAAAAATGGCCCTTCCACGAGCGGATCGAATAATTGTTTGTGCGAATATCAACAGTACCGGGCGCTGGACTTTCTTCCTGCGCGCGCAATATACTTGGGGCAACGACACCAAAGGCCGCTGCTGATGCCGCGAATTGGCGGCGCGTAATCACAGACTTTTTAAACTTCGTCATTGAATCATTCCCTATTCCAATTTCGCCGCACCATATGGGATCGTGCAAAATTAGGCAATTCACACTATGTTCAATATATAGTTGGGCGGAAATCCGCTATTTGTATCCCGCAGCCATTCGCTGTAGACAGGCGCGAATAAGATTTTCAGGAGTCCCCGATGTTTCGTTTAAGTGCTGTTTTAGTTTCCCTGTTACTGACCCTATCCGCCTGTACAGAATTTTCGAGCGGTACATATGAGGGTAACGCGCAATCCGGTGCCATTTCCAGTTTTGGTTCCGATGGCATTCGTTTGCGCCACCTCGATGCGATTAACGCACTGCGGGCGGAACGGGGCGCACAACCGCTACAACTGTCCGCAGCGCTGAACGCTGCCGCTGATACACACGCACGGGATATGTCAAAACAACAGCGGGCATGGGACTTCGGATCTGACCGCACCTCGCCACAAGAACGCGCAACACGGGCCGGATTTAACGGCGTTGTGCGGGGTGAGAACGTCGCCGAAACTTTCAAAAGTGAACTACTGGTGTTGCAAACATGGTTGGATGATCCAGCATCACGCGCCAGTATCCTTGATCCTGAAGCGACACATCTTGGCTATGGCTGGTATCAGGAATCCAGCGGTAAACTCTGGTGGGTCGAGGTCTTGGGGCAAGCTTTTCCTGAACCGGTCGTTATGGCCGAATCACAATAGGGGTTCCCAACGGAACCATCGCCCAAATTTCTTCAATTTCCTGATTGTTGACCGATATACAACCCGCCGTCCAGTCCCGCTTGAAGCGGTTTCGAAAACTGGTGGGGCCGCCGTGGATGAAAATATCCCCACCGGGGTCCAGACCTTTTGCGCGAGCCTCGGCCACGTCATTCACGTCGGGGTAGGAAATCCCCAAGCTTAGGTGGTAGGCACTGTTTTCGTTGCGGCGGTTAATGAAATAGGTCCCTTCGGGGGTGCGCCCGTCACCAAACCGGCCTTTATCGCCACGCGGGGAAAAGCCCAAATCAACACCATAGCTGCGCAGCAAAACCGGCTTACTATCGACACTGCGATATAGCCCAAGCTTGCGCTTTGACTTAAACACAACCAAAAACTCGGCCATCGACATCGAGCGGCTGGAGGCCACAGGTTCAGCCACAGCCACATTTGCGATCCCCATCGCCAGAGAGGCCGAAAGAACGGCGCGTCTGTTCAAATTAGTCATTTAGTCTGCTCTTGCCTGCCAAGACGCTTTTGCGCCTGTTGTTTTGTTCGTCGTACACGGTTTACTTGACATTTTCCAGTCGCGACGTGCCACACCGTAAAATCTCGCGCGGGGTTTCGCCTAAAGCCCGGCTTCCTCGGCAATTTGCTTACGGCTTTTGCGGGCGCGTTCCGTTTCGGATTTCAACTGCCCGCAGGCCGCCATGATATCCTCGCCTCGTGGGCGTCGCACAGGGCTGGCGTAACCGGCTGCATTGACGATATCGCCAAACGTCTCGATCCGTTTCCAGTCAGAGCGCTCGTAGGGTGAGCCGGGCCAAGGGTTAAACGGGATCAGATTGATTTTCGCGGGAATACCCTCGATCAACTTAACCAGACGGTGCGCGTCAGCATCGCTGTCGTTAATCCCCTTCAGCATCACATACTCAAACGTGATCCGTTCAGAATTCGACAGGCGTGGGTAATTCCGCAAAGCATCCAGCAGCGCCGCTATGTTCCAGCGCTTGTTGATCGGCACCAGCGTGTCGCGCACCTCGTCCGTTGTGGCGTGGAAGCTGACCGCCACCATACAGCCGATCTCCTCGCCTGCACGTGCAATCTCGGGCACGACGCCGGATGTGGACAGCGTTATACGACGGCGCGAAATCGAGATCCCCTCAGGGTCCATCGCAATCTTCATCGCATCGCGCACGTTGTCAAAATTATACAAAGGCTCGCCCATGCCCATCAGCACGATGTTGGAAAGCATACGTTTGTCAAACGGTGTGTTATCCCACTCGTTCAGGTCATCGCGTGCAACAAGTATCTGCGCCACAATCTCGCCAGCCGTCAAATTCCGCACCAGTTTTTGCGTCCCTGTGTGGCAGAAAGAACAGGTCAGCGTGCAGCCAACTTGCGAAGACACACACAGCGTCCCACGGTTCTTTTCGGGGATATACACCACCTCGACTTCATGCCCGCCAGCGATGCGCAACAGATACTTGCGCGTACCATCCTTACTTATCTGCTTGGCGACGATTTCCGGGCGTTCCAACGTGAAAACTTCTGCCAGTTCAGCGCGGTAAGCTTTGGACAAGCTGGTCATCAAACCAAAATCAGTCACGCCTTTGAAATACAGCCAGTGCCATATCTGCCCAACCCGCATCTTGGCCTGTTTCTCGGGCGTGCCCATTTCTATCAAGGCTTCGCGCATGGCTTCACGGGTCAAACCGATAAGAGTCGGTTTTCCGGTCACATCTTTGCGTGGAACGGTCAGGTTATCAGGTGTGATCGGCGCAGACATCGCAGGTTTCCTTAAAACGCATCACGCCCCCCGCGTTAGGCGAGAGGCGCTGTAATTCTTTAGCAGTCAGACCGATTGGTCTTACTTGCACAGCTCCATAGCTTTTTCGACAGCCGCCGTAAACCCGCGTAGCGAGAACGTGTCTATCGTCGTTGTCCCGCGCGCCGAAACGCCCGTTACAACCGCATCGGAACCTTTACGCATCGCCGCAATCAGCGCGGCGTCATCCGCAGGGGCAGTCCATGCATATTCCTTGTGAACCGCCGCATCGGGATACATGTCAAATTTTGTGCTGCCGACTTCCATTTTCACAGCTGCTTCGGGCTTCAATGGATAGCCTGCAAGAAAGCTCGGCTCGCCAGCGACGCCTTGTCTGGGGATCACAGAAATATGAAACCGGATTTCGCTACGGCTAACGGTCACTTCCTGACCGTTCCGCCGCGCAATGCTTTTGGTTGGTTGCGATACGATGAAACAAACCTTCGGATCCTGATCGACGTAAACGCTCCAATCCGTGATCGCTTCGACCATCTCCAGCTCTTGCGCTTGTGCGCTTACGCCAAAAGTCAAACCGACCAACATTGCTGCTAGTGCAACACCGCGTGGAAATTTCCAGCCCATAATTTTTAGCCTCCGCTCAAATATATTTACCGCCCGGCCCGCATTACGTTGCGAATTTCTTCAGACGGCTTGTATTTCAATCACCTGCGGTCCTAATCTAGCCGCAGCAATAGGCGTTTTGCTAGCCCCAAAAAGCCGCTAAATACGCTGATTGGCAGGGTTACGCCGATCTTTTCACAACATTTAACAATAAAGAGGCCCATTCCCATGACATCAGCCGAAACATTAGTCGAAATCTGGCGTGCCGATTTTCTGGAATGTCAGCACCGTGGACATGCTGTAATCAGTGATGCGGCCGGAAATATCATCGCCAGTTGGGGGAATCCTGATCAGGTGATCCTGCCGCGATCCTCCTCCAAAATGTTGCAAGCGTTGCCGTTGATCGAAACGGGGGCGGCGGCGGCTTTTGGCCTTGGGACAGAACAGTTGGCGCTATCGTGCGCCTCGCATAACAGTGCGGCGATCCACACCGACCGTGTGGAGGCGTGGCTGGGAAATCTGGGCCTGAGCGATGATGATTTTCGCTGTGGCGCGCACCAGCCCAAAGATGACACCGCGAGGCATGCGCTTCGCGATAACGGACAGAAACCATGCCAGATGCATAACAATTGCTCCGGTAAACATTCGGGTTTCTTGACGGTTAACAAACACCTCGGCGGGCACTCGGAATATATCGAGGTTGACCACCCCTTGCAAAAATCCGTGAAAGAAGCCTTCGAAGAAATGACCGGAATGGACACACCAGGCTACGGCGTCGATGGCTGCAACGCCCCAAATTTCGCAACTACGGTCAAAGGCTTAGCCCGTGCGATGGCGCGAATGGCGGACCCCTCGGGCCTTGGGTCCGCACGGGAAAATGCCGCTCGTGCATTGGTGTCCGCCATGCGTGAACACCCGCTGCTAGTCGCGGGTGAAGGTCGTGCATGTTCCGAACTAATGGCCGCGATGGACGGCAAAGTAGCTATCAAAACGGGGGCCGAAGGCGTATACATAGCCATCCTCCCCGAACAAGGTCTCGGCGTTTCGCTGAAGATAGAGGATGGCGCAACCCGTGGCTCCGAAGCCGCAATGGCCGCCATTCTGGTGCGTTTGGGCGTACTGTCACCGGATCATCCGATGGCAAAGAAACGCCTGAACCCGCCGATTCTGAATTGCAAAGAGGCTAACACCGGTTTCATTCAGCCAAGCGATTCTTTCTACAACGGCGGCGCGTTGCTGATTTAACCCGAAACCGCTCGAATCATCTTGCGTTCCAGCACGGCCAATACCGTTTTCAGATCGTGACCACGCTTCAATACCTGCCCGTTCATGCCAATCAGACAATAAATGCCCTGTTTGTTGGCAAGTTTGGGGCGTTTTTCGATGCGATACACCGGATTTTCTGATGCGTGGCGGAAAATCGAAAAAACCGCGACGTCCTGCAAGCTGGAAATGCCGTAGTCTCGCCATTCCCCCGCAGCGACCATTCGGCCATATATAGAAAGGATTATCGCCAATTCTGTGCGGTGATAGCTGACCACGGCAGGCGCTATCTTTTTTGGTTGAGAGGTTGATACGAGGGTTATTGTCATACTTCAATTCGACCCTAAAATTGATGGTTTGGCAAGCATTTCGCGTCATTTCCCGCACAGATCACGCCATTTCCTTCAGCGATTCACAGTTCCGCCACATTTATTCTCTTTTTTGTCACAGTTAAGCCCAAACCGCGCCTTGTTCCTTAGCTAGATATCACCTCGTAGCTACAAAGCTTCACCGGCATCGCGCCTATCAGCCCCACCCCGATACGCGATGCCGGTTTTAATTAGTAATTATCTAACACCGCCGTATGGCGGGGCCTGAAATTTTAGTTTACCTGTAGGATGTAAACACTAGTCAGGCCCCCCCCATGCGAAACTTCAGCTCCCCCGGTAGATCAACAGTTATTGCCAGCAACGGTATGTGCGCGACCTCGCACCCCCTCGCAGCCAAGATCGCTGTGCAAATGTTGGAGCAAGGCGGGAACGCCGTTGATGCGGCCATCGCTGCCGCCATGATCCTTAATATAGCAGAACCGCAAATGACTGGCCTCGGTGGCGATTGCTTCGTGCTGGTCAAGCCCGCAGGGGCCGAGAAGATCATCGGGCTAAATGGTTCTGGCCGTTCCCCCGCCGCATTGAACGGCGATGATATCCGCGCGAGCTACGCAACCATACCACCCCACGGCGTCGAGGCGGTTACCATTCCTGGTGCTGTTGATGCGATGGTAACCCTGTCGAAAGATTGGGGAAAGCTGGGGCTGAAAACTATCCTCGCCCCCGCGATCCATTATGCACAACAAGGCATTCCCGTTGGTGCGCGCACCGCATTTGATTGGCAGAGCGGCGCGGCCTTCTTGCAAGGCGCGGCCAAAGATTACTATCTTCTTAACGGTCAAATCCCGACCGAGGGCCAAGTTTTCCGCGCCCCCCAACAAGCCGAAGTCCTACGCCGTATCGCCATAGAAGGCCGCGCAGGGTTCTATGAGGGTGAAGTAGCGCAAGACATGGTGGACTCGCTAAATGCGCTCGGCGGTTGTCACACGATGGAAGATTTCGCCGCAACAGCCTGCAATTATGTCGAGCCAATTTCCGGCACCTACCGTGGCATGGAATTGGTGGAGCTGCCACCAAACGGTCAAGGCGCAATGGCAATTTTGCTGGGTAACATTCTGGAACAGTTCGACCTGTCTTCTCTCGACCCGTTCGGCACTGAACGCAC
>DFBD01000094.1 GCA_002367255.1 Rhodobacterales bacterium UBA3089
GCTCCGATGCGCGAATCGATCCCTCTGATCGTTGACGCCATGAAGCGCGCTATGGATGACACCGGCGAAGCCAAAATCTTCTCGGCTAACATCACGGCTGACAGTCATGACGAGATGCTCGCCCGTGGTGAGTATGTGCTGGAACAATTCGGCACTGAAGCTGAAAAGGTATCGCTGCTGGTTGATGGCTTTGTTGGCGGCACCGGAATGGTGACAACCGCGCGGCGCCACTTCTCTAACCAGTTCATCCACTATCACCGCGCTGGTCACGGTATGATTACCGGCGAAGAATCCAACCGAGGTTACACCGCGCTGGTTCACATGAAATGGGCTCGTATGGCCGGGGCTTCCGGCATCCACACCGGCACCATGGGCTTTGGCAAAATGGAAGGTTACAACAGTGACACCGTCCTTTCCGTAGCTCTTATGGATGATGTTTCGGTCGGCACACACTACACCCAACCCTGGGAGCGCATGAAGCCAACTTCCCCGATCATCTCGGGCGGCATGAACGCGCTGCGTCTGCCGGGCTTCTTTGACAACCTTGGCCACTGTAACGTGATCCAGACATCCGGTGGTGGTGCGCTTGGCCACAAGGACGGTATCGCGTCTGGTGCTAAATCGCTTCGTCAAGCATATGAATCTTGGCAGGAAGGTGTCGATCTGGTTGACTACGCGAAAGATCACCCGGAGACCAAAGGTGCCTTTGAGAGCTTCCCGGGCGATGCAGACCAGAACTATCCTGGCTGGCGTGAGAAACTCGGTGTGCATAAATAAGCACAATCTCCCCCTGCTCCGCCATTCGGCGGGGCGGGACCCTTCTTTATCAACAAGCCAATTATCGTTGGCTTTTTCATACAGAACTCAGGAGCAAAAACATGGTTGATGCCCAGCAATACCAGATTAATACCGAACCGTTTTACCACGCCACAGGCGAGGAAATTGCGCTTTACGAAGCTGCATATGCCTGCCGCTTGCCCGTGATGGTAAAAGGGCCAACTGGCTGTGGTAAATCCCGCTTCGTGGAATACATGGCGTGGAAGCTGGGTAAACCGCTGATCACTGTGGCCTGCAACGAAGACATGACCGCCGCCGATCTGGTTGGCCGGTTTTTGTTGGATGAAAACGGCACCCATTGGCAGGATGGTCCGCTGACCGTGGCCGCGCGTATAGGTGCGATCTGTTATCTGGATGAAGTCGTCGAGGCCCGTCAGGACACAACAGTGGTTATCCACCCGCTGACAGATCACCGCCGCGTTTTACCGCTGGACAAGAAGGGCGAACTGCTGGAAGCGCACCCTGACTTTCAGTTGGTTATCTCGTATAACCCGGGCTACCAAAGCCTGATGAAAGACCTAAAACAATCCACCAAGCAACGCTTCACCGCGCTTGATTTTGATTATCCCGAGGCCGAAGATGAAGCCGCAATTGTTGTCCGCGAAGGCGGAGTCGATAATACAATGGCAATGAAGCTGGTCGAAATAGCCCAAAAAGCTCGAAACCTGAAAGGTCACGGCATCGACGAAGGCATCTCTACCCGCTTGCTGGTATATGGTGCGATGATGATTAATCAGGGAATCGACCCTGTAGAGGCCTGCAAAATGGCCATGGTGCGCCCACTGTCAGACGATGCAGACATCCGCGCAACACTGGATGCCGCCGTTGAAATGATCCTCGGCTAAGCCGATGGAACCCGCAGCCCAAATCTGGCGAGACCGCCTGAACTGCACCGTCAAAAAGGTGGATGACATCTTCGAACCTGCACTGGAACGGGCGCAGGGTGTGCTGGATGACGACGGCCTAACCGCATGGCTGGCAGGGGCTGACAAGGTTTGCGCCCTTGGGCGTGGAACAGAATTGGTACTGCTATTCCTCGACGATATCCCCGAAGTGGTGAAGTATTCCGACGCTAAAATCATCCCCGAAGTGGCTGATCTTGCGGCCCACCTGTCAGCCGAAGCTGTGCGCGGTTCTATAGCACCGTTTCTGGGTACATTGGCAGCGGTAGCACGACGGTTAGATAACGCTGATCTGCTGCGAATTTGGCTTCGCATGATCCGCACTATGGTTGCCGAAGCCAAGGAGGGCACAACGCCCCTGCTAACCCGCGCACCTTACCTGTTTGCCCAACTAACGCTTCCCAGCGTGCAAAACTGGGTCGAATATGGAACACGCGTTTATCGGGATCATCCACACCGCCTGCCGGATTATTTCAGCCTGCAAAGCGCGGATTCCAAGGCAATGCTGGTCAAAGAACGCGCCGGTACCTTGTTCATGGATGTTGAACGCCAACTCCATATGTTCCAGCGCGCATTCTGGGAAAGTGACCTCGATTTCCGCCCATACTCGGAAGCGTTCGAAACCGCCCGCAAGCCAAAACCGCATCTGGACAACCTCGGCCTGCACATCCCCGATGTATACGAGGATAAATACGGCATGTCCGGACTGCATCGTTATTGGGCGATCCTTGCGCATATGCTTGCCCATAAGAAATGGACCGCTCCACTGCTGGCGGATAATTTCAGCGTGTTCCAACACATCGCGATCGAGGTTTTCGAAGACTCGCGGGTGGAACATTTGGCGATGCAGAAATACCCCGGACTTCAAGCCCTTTGGGTCAGGAT
>DFBD01000183.1:0-2359 GCA_002367255.1 Rhodobacterales bacterium UBA3089
ACTGTTACCCACCCCCGCCAATTTGTTCGTACGCAGATTTGTTCCAAGTTTCATCCCGTTTACAAAAAAACTCGACGAAAAGTATGAATTGCGATTTTGGAATTATTCAAATACCGCAAATATCCCGAGCTTGTCTGGGTGTTTCATGTTTCTCAGGGTTAGCGCGCTTGCCGATATCGGTATTTTCGATGAAAACATATTTATGTATATGGAAGACTTGGACCTGACCCGGCGTATGCATAAAAAATATAGAACCATGTATTTTCCCGAAGTCGAGATAAGCCATGCCCACAATCGAGAATCTTACAGGAATTACAAACTGCTGCTGAAACACATGCAGTCCGCCTTTTATTATTTCAATAAGTGGGGTTGGTTTTTTGACCAAAATAGAAAGAAAATTAACACAAATACTCTTCAAAATTTAGGGTTTGTTAAGGTTCAGGATTCACATTAGCCTTAAGTTATGATCCGCTCTTTGAAAATGGAGTGGTTAAATGCGGAGGTAACAGGGTCAAGGATACTCCCGCAGATAGATCTACGACAAAGTTTACAACAAGCGTATAACTGGTTTGCATCCAATCACGACAAACTCAGAGGCAAGGTACATGTCCGATACACCAAACCTGTTACCCGTAATTTTAGCCGGAGGGTCTGGCACTCGCCTGTGGCCTTTGTCGCGCAAGTATTACGCCAAGCAGTACCTTTCTCTTGGGGGTGAAAAGACGATGCTACAGGAGGCGGTGCAGCGATTAGGGGATCTACCGCATTTACCCCCCCTGCTGATTTGCAACGAAGGCACACGGTTTTTAGCTGCCGAGCAGATGCGCGAAATCGGGCGCGAGGACGCCTCGATCTTGCTTGAACCTGCTGGGCGGAACACAGCACCCGCGATTGCGCTTGGTGCGTTTGAGGCGGTTGCAGACGGGGGTGACCCCATGCTGCTGGTAATGCCGGCAGATCATAAAATCACAGATACCACCAAATTTATTGAAACCATTCAAGCTTCTATCGATTTGGCTGGTGTAGGCAAGCTGGTAACTTTTGGCATCACACCCACGCATCCCGAAACCGGGTATGGCTATATCAGAAGCGGCGAAGCGGATGGCAGCGCACTTAAAGTAGAGGCGTTCATCGAAAAGCCGGATCATGAGACGGCAAAGGGGTATCTTGAAACCGGTAGGTATTACTGGAACAGCGGTATTTTCATGTTCCGGGCCTCTCGCTATCTTGAGGAATTGGAAAAGTTTCGCCCCGATATTCTGAAGGCCTGTCAAGATGCGTTCGCTGGCAAACAGGCAGATCTAGACTTTTTACGCTTCGACAAGGATGTGTTTTTAGCCTGCCCCGAGGACTCGATTGACTATGCCGTTATGGAAAAAACCGAGGCATCGGTGGTTGTGCCCCTTGATGTAGGTTGGAGCGATATCGGCTCCTGGGCCGCACTGTGGGAAGCTTCGCCAAAGGATGCTGATGAAAATTGCGAGGTTGGCGATGTGGTGAGCCTGAACGGGTCCGGCAACTATATCAGCGCAGGAAGCCGTCTGGTAACGGCAGTCGGTTGCGAAAATATGGTAATTGTTGAGACCAAAGACGTCGTTTTCGTAGCCCCCAAAAGCACGGTGCAAGACGTTAAAACACTGGTAAAACGCCTTAAATCCGAAGGTCGAACCGAGGTGGAATACCACCGCGAAGTTTACCGCCCGTGGGGTAAATACGACAAGGTTGACATGGGCGAGCGCTATCAGGTTAAACGCATTACAGTTAATCCGGGCGCGAAACTGTCGGTACAAAAGCACCTTCACCGCGCCGAACATTGGGTGGTTGTGCGCGGCACCGCGAAAGTTACCAAGGCCGAAGAGACAACTCTGCTTTCGGAGAACCAGTCAACCTATATCCCGTTGGGTGAAATCCATGCGCTGGAAAACCCGGGCAAAGTGCCGCTGGAGCTGATCGAAGTCCAATCCGGCAGCTATCTTGGCGAAGACGACATCGTAAGGTTCAAAGACAAGTACGGGCGAAGCTGATTGGATTACAGATCAAAATGGAACCGAACACCACTAATTTTAGGGGGATTACCGTTGCCGCCGCATTTATCGGCACAGTGATTAGAGAAGTCGTGCTGGACGGGTATGGCGACCCGAAGGCAGGCTCTATATCTATTGCGCCCTTTGCAACAACTAACGATGTAGGTGTATTTTTCAGCAAAATTTTCTAGCCAACCCACCATCCCGCAACTAATAATAGCCCCCTATTACTAGGGAAAATCCTTTTCAGCATTACAGAAAGTCTGCTTTGTGATTGAGAAAACAAAACTACCCGACGTTTTACAAATTACGCCACCGCGCTATGGCGACAGTCG
>DFBD01000183.1:2453-3401 GCA_002367255.1 Rhodobacterales bacterium UBA3089
TCGGAACTGTGCGCGGGCTACATTTCCAATCCCCTCCGCATGCACAAGACAAATTGGTGCGATGCGGACGAGGGCGATTGTTGGATGTGGCGGTGGATATCCGCAAAGGCTCGCCGAGTTACGGCGAATGGGTCGCGATAGAACTGTCTGCCGACAATGGCAAGCAATTGTTGGTTCCCAAAGGTTTCCTGCACGGGTTTGTAACCTTGGAACCGGACACTGAAATCCTTTACAAGTGTTCCGATTACTACGCGCCGGAATGTGATGGGGCCATCAGGTTTGATGACCCCGATATTGCCATCAACTGGGGCATTCCACCAGATCAGGCGGTGTTGTCCGAAAAAGACGCTGCCGCACCGCTCCTGAAAGACTTCGACAGTCCGTTTACATACGAGGTTGCCACATGAAACTGCTGATCACCGGAGGGGCGGGTTTCATCGGTTCTGCGGTTGTGCGCCAAGCCGTTAACGCAGGGCATCAGGTTGTTAATCTTGATGCGTTAACCTATGCGGCGTGTCTTGATAATGTCGCGAGCGTTGCTGATAGCCCACTTTACACATTTGAACACGCCGACATTCGTGATGCAGACGCGCTGCACCGGATTTTCACAAAACATAAACCCGATGCTGTGATGCATTTGGCGGCCGAGTCCCACGTTGACCGCTCCATTGACGGCCCTGCGGCATTTATCGAGACGAACATCAACGGCACATACAATATGCTGGAAGCTGCGCGGACATTCTGGAATGCGGAAGGGAAACCGGAAAGGTTTCGCTTCCATCACATCTCCACTGACGAGGTTTATGGAACTTTGGGGCCCGAAGGGATGTTTACCGAAACCACACCCTACGCCCCAACGTCGCCCTATTCCGCATCGAAAGCTGCGTCCGATCATCTGGTTCGCGCTTGGCACGAGACTTACGACCTGCCCGTTGTGATTACAAATTG
>DFBD01000144.1:0-4837 GCA_002367255.1 Rhodobacterales bacterium UBA3089
GGCGGTGTTCCGGTCAAATAAGTCTTTGGCTGAAGGGGCCGAGAAAATGTCCTCGATCGCCGCGAAGATGGGCGACTTGAAGGTCACGGATCGTTCCATGGTGTGGAATAGCGACCTTATGGAGACATTGGAGTTGACCAACCTAATGCCAAATGCGCTTGCAACAATCGTATCCGCCGAAGCCCGAAAAGAGTCGCGCGGGGCGCATGCGCATGAGGATTATCCGGATCGGGATGATGCAAATTGGCGCAAACACACGCTGGCAAAGGTTGACGACAAGGGGGCAGTTACGCTTTCTTATAGAGACGTTCATCAAGAACCGTTAACCGCGCAGGCGGATGGTGGTATTGACCTGGCAAAGGTCGCCCCCAAAGCTCGCGTATATTAAGAGGGATATCATGTTTCGTTTTGGCATTATAGCAGGTGCTCTTGGCTTGGGTTTGATGGCATGCACTTTGCCGCAAATGACCTATGTCGAAGCACTGGCTTTTTGTCAGGACAAGGCAGACGCTGCTGCTGGACCGCAAGGAGTGGTTGGGCTGGGCGTTGGAACCGGCGGAACAAACGCCAGCTTATCAATTTCTCTGAGCGATTCATATTTGCGCGGCGATGATCCGCAAGTTGTATATGAAACTTGTATGAACGAGTTATCCCAAAACGGACAAATTTCAGGAGTTTCAGAATGAAAAGCATAACATTGATCACAATTGGTGCGGCTTTGTTTCTTACAGTGGCATGCGACCGAGTTACCGAAGAATCGATAGAGGCAAACGCATTGGTTTACAGTCTGAACCTGTCACCTGACGAAATGAACATTTGGGAAACTCTGACCCCCACCCAACGTGAGCGCGCTGCGGTGTTTGTCCAGAATGGTGGCACGTTGATCGCATCGCTTGGTGATAAATGAATGATTGCACCAACGAGTAACTCACAAAAACTGGATGCATTTGAATGAAAGTTGTTTTTCATACGGGCATGGTGAAAACCGGATCGACCTTTATTCAAGAAATGGTCCGGGAAAACCGAAATATGTTGGCTTTTCCAGAACGGGATTACTTCTTGGGCAATTTCACGACCTCGTGGTTTTGTGAAAGAAATAAAGCCGGAAGATGATAATCACGAAACCATCTGGGAATCGTTCACAGGAAACACCCCAGAACATGTTATGGATGAAATCCGTACATTTGCTAAAAAACACATGAGCGCTAATAGCGTAATTCAGAATTGAAGTTGAAATCACTCGAAAGTGAAATAAGATATGGTTGAATTCTCCCTTCCGAAAAATTCCCGAATGACTATCGGGAAGACCTGGCCCAAACCGCAAGGCGCCAATGTACGAGCCTTCAAGGTTTATCGTTTTGACCCAGATTCGGGTGAAAACCCGCGGGTGGACACGTATTATCTAGACCTCGATGATTGCGGCCCGATGATTTTGGATGCGCTGATCAAGATCAAGACGGATATCGATTCGACGCTGACGTTCCGGCGTTCTTGTCGCGAGGGGATTTGCGGGTCTTGTGCGATGAACATCGACGGGATCAACACGCTGGCCTGTCTGCACGGTATGGATGACGTGAAGGGGGATGTGAAAATCTATCCGTTGCCGCATATGCCTGTGGTTAAGGATTTGATCCCTGACTTGACGCATTTCTACGCCCAGCATGCCAGCATCATGCCTTGGTTGGAAACCAAGACCAATCGTCCTGCGAAGGAGTGGCGGCAATCGATCGATGACCGCAAGAAGCTCGACGGTTTGTATGAATGCGTGATGTGTGCGTCTTGCTCTACATCTTGTCCAAGCTATTGGTGGAATGGTGACCGCTATCTAGGGCCAGCCGCGTTGTTACACGCATACCGTTGGATCATCGACAGCCGTGACGAGGCCACCGGCGAACGTCTGGACGAGTTGGAAGACCCGTTCAAACTTTACCGTTGTCACACGATCATGAACTGCACAAACACTTGTCCAAAGGGTTTGAACCCTGCGAAGGCGATTGCGGAGATTAAAACGCTGATGGTTGAGCGGCGCGTTTAGTTGAACGCCGCCTCCAGCGCGATTTCCACCATGTCTGCGAAGCTGCGCTCGCGTTGGTCGGAGGGCAGGGCCTCGTGTGTTTTCAGGTGATCGCTGACCGTCAGAACTGCCAAAGCGCGGGCGTTGTGGCGCGCGGCGAGCGTATATAGCTCGGCGGCCTCCATCTCTACACCCAGAACGTTGTGGCGTTCCAGTTGCGCATCCAGTTCCGGGCTTTCTGAATAGAATACGTCGGACGAAAAGATATTGCCAACGTGTACGGGTGTGTCGCGCTTTTCGGCAGCCGCCACGGCAGTTTTCAGCAAGGACCAGTCCGCGCAGGGGGCGAAGTTCGCCCCGCGAAAAATCGGGTCGTTCATGCTGGTTGTTGATGTCGTTGCCATGGCGATAATCACATCACGCACGTTAATGTTTTCCTGCATCGCGCCACATGATCCGATGCGGATCAAGGTTTTCGCACCGTAGTCCTGTATCAGCTCGTTTACGTAAATCGAAAGCGAGGGCATACCCATCCCAGTTCCATGGATCGTTACACGGTTACCTTTCCATGTGCCCGTAAAGCCCAGCATCCCGCGGACTTCGTTAACGCAGACGGCATCGTCCAAGAATGTCTCGGCCGCCCATTTTGCGCGGTAAGGATCACCGGGCAGTAGAACGGTTTCGGCGATTTCGCCAGATTTAGCGCCGATATGTACGGTCATAGTTACATCCTTTCAAAAACAGTTCCATCGCTTATAGACCACTCGTGCGGGTTTAGTTATATCCTAGGCGACAGTTTTGCATAAAAGGTTAAAGTAAATGTCCGCTAATCTACGTCCTATGTCCTCGCGTAAATCTGGCCCTTTGAAGGGCGAGGCGCATGTGCCCGGTGACAAGTCGATTTCGCATCGCTCCATGATCTTGGGCGCTCTTTCGATTGGTGAAACCCGTGTGACTGGCTTGTTAGAGGGCGAGGATGTTCTGGACACCGCCAAAGCCATGCGAGCCTTTGGGGCGCAGGTCGAACGTTTGGGTGATGGCGAGTGGGTTATTCAAGGCGTAGGCGTTGGCGGCTTTGCCGAACCGGATCACGTGATTGATTGCGGCAATGCAGGCACTGGTGTGCGGTTGATCATGGGGGCGATGGCGACCACGCCGATTACGGTGACGTTCACCGGGGACGCCAGTTTGCGCTCGCGTCCGATGGGGCGGATTACGGATCCACTGGCGTTATTCGGGGCTGAAAGCTATGGCCGCAGCGGTGGGCGGTTACCTTTAACGCTGGTCGGTGCAAGCGATCCGGTTCCGGTGGTTTATCACACGCCTGTGCCCTCGGCTCAGGTGAAGTCGGCGGTGTTGTTGGCGGGGTTGAATGCCCCGGGCAAAACCGTTGTGATCGAAAAGGAAGCCACACGGGACCATACTGAACGGATGCTGGCGGGCTTTGGCGCCGAGATTTCCACCGAACTAACGGACGAGGGGCGTGTGATCAGATTAATCGGCCAACCAGAGCTGACGGGCCAGACAATTGTCGTTCCACGCGATCCTTCCTCGGCGGCGTTTCCGGTTGTTGCGGCATTGCTTGTCGAAGGGTCCGAGGTCTTGGTGCCAAATATCGGCCAAAACCCGACGCGCAACGGCTTGTTTACTACGTTGGTCGAGATGGGTGCGGATATTGCGTTTGAAAACGAACGAATTGAAGGCGGTGAACCTGTCGCGGACCTTCGTGTGAAACACGGGCCCTTGAAGGGTGTCAACGTACCATCGGAACGCGCCGCGAGCATGATAGATGAATACCCGATACTAGCGGTGCTGGCCGCAACAGCCGAGGGCACTACCGTCATGGGTGGGGTGAAGGAACTTCGCGTCAAGGAAAGCGACCGGATAGACGCGATGGCCCGAGGCTTGGAGGCTAATGGTGTAAGCGTCGAGGAAGACGAAGACACTCTGATCGTCCATGGCATGGGTAAAATCCCCGGCGGCGCGATGTGCAAAACCCATCTGGATCACCGCATCGCGATGAGCTTTATGTGCCTTGGCATGGCTGCTGAAAACCCCGTCAGCATTGACGATGCGGGCGCGATAGAAACAAGCTTCCCGGACTTTATACCGTTAATGGAACGGTTAGGGGCGTCTTTCAGGAAGAATAATCGATAGGAGAAAAGGGTTGCCAAACCTTGAAGGTAAGATCGAAAAGCCCAAACGCGGGCTAGAAAAGATTATGAAAAACCTTGATAGAATTGGTGGAACCATAATACTTGAATCCATTCAAGTAAGTTCGGGGATTCGGGGTATTAAGCCTCGTTTTAGTTTGGGGTAGAATATGATTTTTACGGTCGCCGTAGACGGCCCAGCCGCCGCAGGTAAAGGGACAATTAGTCGTGCTGTGGCCGAGGCCTTCGGGTTTGCTTACCTAGACACTGGTTCGCTTTACCGCGCGGTGGGCGTCAAGGCGTTGGAGATTGGGCGGGGTGTGATTGATCAACGGATTGCGGCGCGGGTTGCGGGGAACTTGTCTGATACAGATATTGCCCGTGATGATCTGCGAACCGCAATGGCGGGGCAGGCCGCCAGCAAAGTTGCGGCAATACCTGAAGTGCGTGGGGCGTTGCTGCAATTCCAAAAAGATTATGCCCGACGCGATGGCGGAGCGGTGTTGGACGGACGTGATATCGGCACTGTGATTTGCCCGGAGGCCGAAGTGAAAATCTACGTCACGGCCAGTGATGAAATCAGAGCCGAGCGTCGCCATAAGGAGCTGGTCGAAAGTAAGCCGGAGTTAACCGTTGAACAGGTTCTAACCGACTTGCGCGCGCGTGATTT
>DFBD01000144.1:4983-6679 GCA_002367255.1 Rhodobacterales bacterium UBA3089
CAGCCTCAAATCCATTAACCTAAAGACCGGCGGAACCAACCGCACGGCCCGTAAAAAACACTGTTAGGAGACATCATATGTCAGCTTCCGTATCCATGGAAGATTTCGAAGCCCTTTTGAACGAGAGCTTCGAGCTGGAAACCCCCGATGAGGGTTCCGTAGTTAAAGGCACTGTTATTGCAATTGAAGCAGGACAGGCCATCATCGATATCGGCTATAAAATGGAAGGCCGTATCGAGCTTAAAGAATTCGCTATGCCAGGTCAGCCCGCAGAAGTCGCCGTTGGCGATACTGTCGAGGTTTTCCTTGATCGCGTAGAAAACGCACGTGGCGAGGCTATCATTAGCCGTGAAAAAGCCCGTCGCGAAGAAGCTTGGGACCGTCTCGAAAAAGCTGCCGAAGCTGAAGAGCAGGTCGAAGGCGCAATCTTTGGTCGCGTTAAAGGCGGCTTTACTGTTGATCTTGGCGGCGCGGTTGCGTTCTTGCCTGGTTCGCAAGTTGACGTTCGCCCGGTACGTGACGCGACTGCATTGATGCACATCGCACAGCCGTTCCAGATTCTGAAAATGGACCGCCGCCGTGGCAACATCGTTGTTTCCCGCCGCGCGATCCTTGAAGAGTCCCGCGCTGAACAGCGTTCCGAAATTATCGGCAAGTTGGCAGAAGGTGACATTGTTGAGGGTGTTGTTAAGAACATCACTGACTACGGCGCATTCGTCGATCTTGGCGGTGTTGACGGCCTTCTGCACGTTACAGATATGGCATGGCGCCGTGTTAACCACCCATCCGAGATTCTTGAAATTGGCGGAACTGTTAAAGTTCAGGTCGTCAAAATCAACAAGGATACACAGCGTATCAGCCTTGGCATGAAGCAGCTGCAAGACGATCCTTGGGGCGATGTCGAAGCACGTTACCCACTTGGATCCGTTCATATGGGCCGCGTTACAAACATCACCGACTACGGTGCATTTGTAGAACTTGAAGCAGGCGTTGAAGGTCTTGTTCACGTTTCCGAAATGTCTTGGACCAAGAAGAACGTACACCCGGGCAAAATCGTTTCTACTTCGCAAGAAGTTGAAGTTATGGTTCTGGAAATCGACAGCTCGCGCCGTCGTGTATCCCTTGGCCTGAAACAAACTCAGGGTAACCCTTGGGATAACTTTGCAGCCAAGTTCCCAGCCGGCACCGAAGTTGAAGGCGAAATCAAAAACATCACCGAATTCGGTCTGTTTGTTGGTCTAGACGGCGACATCGACGGTATGGTTCACCTGTCCGACCTCGATTGGGATCGTACTGGCGACGAAGCTATTCAGGATTACAACAAAGGCGATGTGGTTAAAGCTGTTGTTACTGACGTTGATGTCGACAAAGAGCGTATCTCGCTTTCGATTAAAGCATTGGACGGTGACCCGTTTGTTGGCGCAACTGATGGCATCAAACGTGGCGCAGTTGTTACGGTTGAAGTTACTTCCATCGAAGATGGCGGCATCGAAGTTGAACATGATGGCATGAAAGCCTTCATTCGTCGCTCCGACCTGTCGCGTGATCGTGCTGAACAACGTCCAGAGCGTTTCTCGGTTGGTGACAAGATCGACGCACGTGTGACTAATATCGACCGTGCAAACCGTCGTCTTGGTCTTTCGATCAAAGCCCGCGAGATTGCAGAAGAGAAGGAAGCCGTCGAACAGTATGGTTC
>DFBD01000193.1 GCA_002367255.1 Rhodobacterales bacterium UBA3089
CGGTCACCGACTAGGTGACCGCAAGCCCGACCGGGCGTCGGCCGTTAGGCCGGAAGCCAAGCGAACGGACGTGAGTGCCGGCGCTTGAGGCTAAACAAAAAAAGCGCCTTGGTACCACGCCGATATGCTGGGCGAGGGCCGCGAAGCGCATCGTGCGAACCTGCGCCCGCCGCGCTGGCGTGCCTCTGCCGACTGGGTGATGTTGGGGGCTTAACGGTGTGAATGACTTCCATGCGCACAGCAGGAGGTGGCAAAATGAAACAGGGCTTCAAAGGCAGGATGATCTGTCGGAACGGTTTTCGCTTTGCTCAACTGGTATGGCTGCGAGAATGTCAGACCATTAGTAATTCGACCAGTCCTCCTAGAAGCTAGGCTTCATCCTTGAGGGATCGGTAGTATGGCTTAATCTGGAGGGCTCTCATCACCTTGCTCAGCGGGTCATTATCTAGTATTGTACGAAGATCTTCTTCATTCACTAGAGAAATTGAACTACGTAAATCGGCGGCAATACTAGCGATCTTTCGTATATGTGCGAGGTCGGCTTTCGCCGAAGTCTGTTGAAAGTTACCTCCGGTAAGTTCACTAACAAAGATATCGAAATCGCTCTGCAAGCGACTAAGTTCTGATTCAACAACGCCTTGTGGCTTTTCAGCTAGGCCAAACAGGGCAAGGCGAACGTCTTTCTCCGCCATCCAGAGTGCTGCTTCCAATTGGGGGGTTCGACCTTTTGCGTCTAAACAAAAATAGCTAGCCGCAGCGTTAGTCGCACTTGCTACGAGCTCGCGGGTCTCCTTAACGCGCATGGACACGGCATCACGATAGTCGCGGCGCTTGGAAGCTCTCGTATTGACTAGCAACGAGAAAATTGAAGCCACGATTGCAGGAGTGACAATCGATCCCAAGACCGTGATCATTTAATTTTCCGTCTTCTTCTCCGCGGCATCTCTAATAAAGCGCCAACCACTTCTTTTGAACGTAGTCAACTCTGGATCAGTACAAAGTATTGTCAGGTTTTTTTCTATTGTATCGAGCGAAAGACCTTTACGAACCATGCCGCCTAGGGCTTCCTCCCAGAATGACGAAGGGAGACCATCAAGCCCGTCAATATCCAGTTCAACTCGCCCCATTTTTAGAGCTGGCATCAAGATATCCTCTCGAAAAACCTCGCCGGACTCTATTCCGTCTTCTCGGTAGCGCCCGTAGGGTGTCGCACTAAAGTCACGTGCAATGACAATGCTTGTTAGATCAGGCAAGGGAGAGTTCCCACTGTACAAGGGTTCCATCAAAGTTCGCATCAAAATCACGCCTAGTTATAATTCGTCCCGGCCTGTAGGTGACCTCACCTTGACCACTCAGTATTCTTAAGAACCCAGAACCGGACGATTCGATCCAGTCAGCCATTTCAGCCAATCCTTTACCACGCCCTTGTTGTCCCGTCGAAGTTCTACCATATTCCATTGCGGCGGCAATTAGTCCTGAATCCGAACGCTCAGGTTCCATTAACCGCAGCAAACGTGGCCATTGTGACTGGCGAGGCAACGTGCGCGGAATTCCTGCCCCCTGATCATATAGTTGTAATCCGACCGTCTTACTAGAGGGCTCCCAAAAACCGCTGGTCCACCACCGGTGCGAACTTGGATAAGGCCAAGATCGAAACCATCGCGGATAAGCGTGATCAACATTTTTGAATGCTTCGGCAATTGCGTTGTACACAAGAACTCTTTTTCCGACTGGCTGACCGGCTAATTCCTGAAGCCTTCTACGCAATTCAGCCACATCCTTTCCTTCTAACGTTCGCCCCGACTGATAGCGAAGTGCTTCGCGTTTTTCCGATATCCTCGATCGGGCCTGAATTTCGTGTGGGTCAATGCGAAGCAAATTGAACAAGCCAGTGTCGATAAAATAATTGCGGACACCTTCAGCCCATTGGTGATCTTGGACCTTGATCTTGCCCGGCCTTGTTTGGGAGTAGCGATGGATCTCTGCCGCCAAAACAAGCCCCGCTCCAGAACCAAGTGTCTCAATCTCCGAAAATTCTGCGTACGTCTGCCTACTTACACCATCTTCGCAGATTAGCGGCTTCCTGCGCGAGAAGTGAATTTTGAAATCATATATGAATGAGAGGGTTTCTTCATAATTCTCGGAAAGTGAGAATAACTTAGGCGGCAAGAATGTTGCGTATCCAGGGCGCCGCTCAAAATCCATATGTATTTTAGGCAACAATCTTCTAGCGGTTCGAAAGCGATTTCTCGCTTCGATTGCTTGACCATGCCCTTCTGATGCCGAAAATCGTATGGTTTGCGATTTCAGCCTTTTCTGCATTAGGCGCTTGTGACGTAAACGCTGTTTTTCGCTCAGTTTTTTCAAAATAATTCCAAGTTTGGGAAACTTGGGCTTAAATTGGAGTAGAGCTGTCGAGACTGCAACCATTCAGTCGGTTTAAGGCACAACTTCTAAGTAGGAAAATGCAATTTTCTCACAATAGTGAACTCGCTCGTGATTGTTTAACGCGTTCAAATATTACTACTCCACGTGAGAATGCCCGGAGAAGCCGTCCGTCACGCTGAGTTACATTAGACCAAGCGTATTAGGCATCTTCTCAGTGCAATCGTGGCTCATTTTCCTACTTCGCCGCATGTCTCTACATTGCCGCTACCTGAAACGGCGGGCGGGGTGGTTTGGCGGTGTCCCTCACGCATGACGCAAAGCCCGTGCGCCAAGTTGGAAAAGTGTCAAAATTGGAATTTCGCTACAACACATTGAAGCTCATAGGGAAAATTCCCAAAAACACCACCGTCACGCTGTCAAATGTGTCAAAATTGAACTTTGCGAAAGTAACGCGCAGCTATTTGACAATTTCCAACTGCAAAGAAGCATGGCCCCGCTTAATCATGCCGAGTTTTCGTGCGGCGGCGCGGCTGACATCAATCAAGCGGCCCGGGATAAACGGTCCTCTGTCGTTGATCCGCACCACCACGGATCTGCCATTGGTCGGATTGGTCAGGCGC
>DFBD01000114.1:0-14051 GCA_002367255.1 Rhodobacterales bacterium UBA3089
ATGTCACTGGACAATATAAAATGAGAGAGTGGTGCCCCCACACGGACTCGAACCGCGGACCTACTGATTACAAATCAGTTGCTCTACCAGCTGAGCTATAGGGGCAACGGGGGGTAATTACCCTTCAATGGGGGCTGTGCGCAAGGGGTATTTTGATGTTACGTCAACTTTTTCACCGATGTTATCACTCGTTGGAAGAGCGGGCTAAAAGAACGACTGGCAGCAATCCGACTATCGTCACAAAAATCGCTGCCGGGGCCGCTTGCCCGAGGTTTTCCAGCGACGCTTGACTGTAAACGCGCGTGGCCAGTGTGTCGAAGTTAAATGGGCGTAAAATCAGCGTTGCCGGCAACTCTTTCACGCCGTCCACGAAGATCAACATGCCTGCGACCAGAACGGATCCGCGAATCAACGGCACGTGGATTTCGCGCAAGGTTTGCCCGACCCCGCGCCCCAAGGAGCGCGAGGCCATGTCCATTGACGGCGTTACCCGCCCCAATGCGCTGTCCACCGCACCAAGGCCGATAGCGAAGAACCGCACAAAGTAGGCAAATACCACCGCTGCGGCGGATCCGGTAAACAACAGCCCGATGTCCCGACCGAACACGCCCTCGATCATATCGGCCAATGCGTTGTCAAAAGCGGCTAGTGGAAACAGGATGCCAATCGCCAACACAGCGCCGGGGGCAGCGTAGCCAATCGACGTCACAGGCAATAAGTTTCGTGGCAAATGGCTGCGCGACTGGCGGGCACCGTAAACCAGAAACAGCGCGCCCAGAACGGTCAGGGCGGCAGCGGACCCCGCCAACATCAGCGTGTTCAGCGTGGCCTGCCACAGGCCCGCGTCCAACCAGTAATCAGGGTTATCAAACGCATGTGAGGCAATGACCGACATTGGCACCGCGAACCCCATGACAAAAGGCAGGAAGCACGCGATGGTTGCTGCAATGGCCTTTGGACCACGCAGAACGACGGGGGAAACAGGCACGCGTTTAGACGACAGGTTATGATATCGGCGATTGCGACGGCTGATCTTTTCAAAGGCAGCCAGGAACAGCACCAACGCCAGAATAACACAGGCTATCTGCGCCGCACCGCCAGCGTTATAGCCCAGCAGCCATGTGGTGAAAATTCCAGTGGTCAGGGTCTGAACGGCGAAGTAGTCGACCGTACCGAAATCGTTCAACGTTTCCATCATAACAATCGCCATGCCTGCCGCGATTGCGGGTCGCGCCAATGGCAAAGCCACGCGCAGGAAGATTGCCCACGGGCCGCTTCCCAAGGCGCGGGCGACCTCGATCATATTGGAGGATTGTTCGCGAAACGCGGCGCGTGCCAGCAGGTAAATGTAGGGGTACATAGATAACGACAGCACGAATATCGCCGCCCACATCGACCGAATTTCAGGGAACCAATAGGCCCGCGCATCCTGCCAGCCAAACCAGTCGCGCATCAGCGTTTGCACCGGTCCCGCGTATTCCAAAAAATCCACCAATGCGTAGGCGCTGATATATGCAGGCAGCGCCAGCGGCATCAACAACGCCCATTCCAGAACACGCCGGAACGGGAACCGCGTTGTCACCACCAGCCAAGCCGCGCCGGTTCCAATTACAGCCGACAAAACCCCGACGCTAAACATCAGGATCAGAGAATTTTTCAGATACCGTGGCAATGTGGTTTCAACCAGATGCCCCCAGATGTTCTCGGTCGGGAAAAACGCAATCCAGACCACGCTAAGAAGCGGGAAAACCACCAGTGCCGCAATCGCAATCGCGCCCAGCGACCACGGGTCCGGCCTGAAGATAGAGGAGGCTCTGTATATCTGACTAGTTTTATCAACCATACATGCACCAATATGCAGAAACGTCCTGTGTGTCTAGGCCTCGCCGTCGGGGCTTTTGTCATATCGCTCCGAGAGGATACGATTGGCGTTCCCGTCGGGGTCATCATATTGATTGTTTCGCATCATCCAGAAGAACGCAAGCAAACCCACGCCGCCCAATCCCAGAGAGATCGGTATCAAAAATGCCAGAATATTCATGATTTTCGCCCCAGTCGCATTGCGTTCAGGGATACTGTAATCGAACTACCGGACATAGCCAACGCCGCAATCAGCGGAGTCGCAAAACCCAGCAAGGCAATCGGCACCGCAATCAGATTGTAAATTGCCGCAATGCTGAAATTCTCTAAAATCCGCCGCTTGGCCACCTGCGCCAAACGCAGGCTTTTGGATACTTGCGACAAGTCATCGCTCACAAGAATCATATCCGCAGATACGCGGCTGGCGTCCACCGCTGAGGCTAGCGAAATCGACACATATGCCCCCGCCAGCGCCGCCGCGTCGTTTAACCCGTCGCCGACCATCAGCACTTTATGCCCCTCGTCCGCAAGACGCTTCAACACCGCGACTTTGTCCGCAGGCGTCGCCTCGGCGATCCACGTATCAACACCCAGCTTTTCAGCAGCAGACTGCACGGGCTTAGGTGCGTCGCCCGATAAAATCTGCACATCCAGACCTTCGGCCAGCAAGGCGGCAATCGTTTCCGAAGTTTCGGCCCGCATGATGTCCTCGAACAACAATACGATCGCAGCCCCCTGCCCGATGCGAAGCCAACTTGCCGATTGCGCCACATCATGGCTTTCAACACCGCACCAAACAGCGCGTCCAAGCCGGACCTCTTGGCCGTTCAGATCGGCGCGCGTTCCCATGCCGGGTTCCTCGACGATATCTTTTAACATAGCCGGTGCAATTCCGGCAGCCTTGCCAAACGCGCCAATCGCCTTGGACATCGGATGCACGGACCCTTGTGCCATCGCAATCGCCACCGCCATATCCTGAACGGAAATCGACGCTCCGTTCATCAACTGTGGCTTGCCAGTCGTCAGTGTGCCACCCTTGTCAAACACCACGGTATCAACCTCGGCCAGGCGCTCAAGCGCGACGCCCTCTTTCAGCAATACGCCGTTACGAAACAGCCGCCCACTCGCCGCAGTCAGCACCGCAGGCACGGCCAGACCCAGCGCACAGGGGCAGGTAATAATCAAGACTGCAGCGGCAATGTTAACCGCCAGCCGCCAATCACCGGAATAGAACCCCCAGAACAAAAACGCCGCTGCCGACAGGATATGCACTAACGGCGCATAAATCGCCGCCGCTTTTTCGGCCAGCGATGTGTATTTGTTTTTCGAGGCCTCAGCCGATTCAACCAACCGCGTGATCTGTTGCAGCAAGGTGTCCTCGCCCAACCCTTCGGCCTTTACCACCAGTGCGCCCGTCAAATTCAGCATACCGGCAATCACCGACGTACCCGGCTCCACCGCTTCGGGCATGGTTTCACCCGTTAGCATCGAGGGGTCCAGCTCGCTGCGCCCCTCCGTCACCACACCGTCCACCGGAATACGCGAACCAGCGGCCACAGCGATCATATCGCCCTCGCGCAGCGCATCCATCGGCACGGTTTCGCGGCTGCCATCAGCACTGATACGTTCAGCACGGTGCACTTCCAGTGCCGCCAGTTCCACCGCAGCAGAACGCGCCGCAGAACGGGTCCGGTGATCTAGATACCGGCCCAACAACAAGAAGAATGTCAGCGAAAGCGCCGCGTCAAAATACGCATGATCCCCGCCCTCAAAGGTTTCAAGCAACGAAACCCCGCTCGCCAAGATCAGCGCCAGCGAGATCGGCACGTCCATGTTCAACCGGCCAACCTTTAGCGCAGTCCATGCATTTTTGAAAAACGGCACACCGGAAAAAGCCACCGTAGGCAGCGCGATCAACGCCGAAATCCAGTGCATCATCTCACGCGTTGCCCCCTCGGCCCCGCCCCAGACCGAGAACGACAAAAGCATCACGTTCATCATCGCAAAACCGGCCACCGCAAGGCGTGCCAGCAAATCACGGCCAGCTTTGTCGACCATCTCTTGATCTAAAGCGGCACTGTCCAGCTCCTTCGCGGGATAGCCCCAGCTTGTCAGAAGATCTATCAGATAGGTTTCGATTCCGGGGACGTCTTTAACCGTGATGGCTACACGCTTGCGGGTCAGGTTCACCCGCGCCCCTTCAATTTCGGGTAATTTTCCAAGGCCGGTTTCAACGCCGCTGATACAGGCCGCACAATGGATCGTTGGTAAGGATAACTCGATCCGGCGCGATTGATTAGACCGCGCCTCGCCAGCGGATTTAATCAGGTCCGTTGGTATAGCAACGCAAGCCGGACAAACGGCAATTGACGGCCTCTCAGCCATGGCCGTTCGTCACAAAAATTTCCAGCCTTTGCTCGAACGGCTCACCCGAAGGTGTTTGGGCACTTACGTAAACGAACCACTTGCCCTCATCCAACGCAATCTTGAACCAGTAGCCAATCGTGTCACGCAACAACACAGGAATTACATCCTCGCGGCCATGCGTCGGGCGGCCAACGCGCACGCTGACCTCTTCAGGGAAGATAAATTCGCCGTTTGCAAAAATTGACAGGTTCATCTGGCCGCCAGCGTATTTCACCTCCGGCGCCCAGCCAAGTTCACGCTGCGCAATCGCCCGGTCATCAAACGTCTGCGAAGCAACATAGGAGTTCTTAACTTCCAGCCCGGGAAACGTCTTAACCGCCTTATAAAGCAACGTCATATTAACCGCGATAACCACACCGAATGCTGCAAGCAAGATCATAAGAACCTTGCGGCCGGTTAACTCTTTGGCTGGTTTTACTTCGGTCATGGTGTTTTTCCGTTAAATACAGTGTCAACAAACGCGCGGTCGCCGCTGGTCATATCTTCAATCCAGATACGAACCTCGGTCCGGTTACGGCTTCCGGCGGGATCACCCGGGTCAGCAACCAAGTATACACGCTGGCTGTGTGTATCATCAGCCGCAGCCATTACTATCACACCGTCAATTCCTTGCAACTCCACATGCAGATCAGTGTCCGTGGCCGCACTGGTTACAGTGATATGAAACGGACGCTCCTCGCCATGCTTGTTCAGGATGCGCAAATCGTAATCGTTGCGGATAGTTCCGTCAGACAAGGCGACAAACACAGGGTTGCGAATAGGCGAGACGTTCACCTCTATATCAGGGCGAATAAACAACGCCACCAGCAAGGCGAGCCCGACCGCAGCCCATAACGTAGTATACATGATCGTGCGGGCACGGATCAGGTGCTTCCACATGTTACGCGGCGGCTGTCCGGCGCGCTCAAGCGGCTCGTCATTGGCGGTAAGATAGGCGATCAGGCCAGTCGGACGGCCAACCTTGATCATCATTTCATCGCACGCATCTATGCACAGCGCACAGGTGATACATTCCAACTGCTGCCCCTCGCGAATATCGATACCCACGGGGCACACGGCAACACAGGCGTTGCAGTCGATGCAATCCCCCAGCGTCGGGTCAGCTTTGGATTCCTTCAACTTCGCCCGCGGCTCTCCGCGCCAATCGCGGTAGGAAACCGTCATTGTATCCTCGTCCATCATCGCGGCCTGAATACGCGGCCAAGGGCACATATAGGTGCAGACCTGTTCGCGCATAAAACCACCGAAAATAAAGGTGGTCGCAGTCAGTGAAACGATAAAGGCATACGCCACAAACGCCGCCTGCCCGGTTACGAGTTCAACCAGCAAAGTCGGCGCATCGGCAAAGTAAAACACCCATGCCCCGCCCGTCGCAACCGCAATCAACAGCCATGCAGTCCATTTGGTTAACCGCAGGCGTACTTTTCTGGCATCCCATTTGGCATTCAGCAGGCGAATACGCGCGTTGCGATCCCCCTCGATCCAGCGCTCCACTTGAATATAAAGGTCGACCCAAACGGTTTGCGGACAAGCATAACCGCACCAAACCCGTCCCAACGCCGAGGTGAACAGGAACAATCCCAACCCCGCCATAATCAACAAACCTGCGACGAAGTAAAATTCGTGTGGCCAAATCTCGATCCAGAACATGAAGAAACGGCGATCAGCCATATCAACCAGAACCGCCTGATTTGGCATGTTCGGGCCACGATCCCAACGGATCCACGGGGTAATATAATAAACACCCAACGTGAAAATCATCAGCCACCACTTAAGCTGGCGGAATTTCCCCTTAACGCGCTTCGGGAAAATCGGCTCGCGGGCTGCGTATAGTTTTGGGGCTTCTTCCGGGGTTTCAGTGCTCATCTGAGCCTCCGCTTCACATCATATTCAATTATCAGCATACATCACATACCTACGTTAATCAAACCTTGATCTACATCAAGATCGGGTATTATAACAAAAATGCCTGATCGGAGAACCGATCAGGCCAGTTGGCGTCATATAACTTGACGCAAGGGGAGTATCGGGTGGAGGCTATTCGCCTCCGCCCAATTCATGAACATATACCGCGACCTGACGAAGTTGAGCTTCACTCAAGCGTCCTTCAGCGGACCATGCTGGCATTACACCACCGCGGCTGTTCGTAATCGTTTCAGTGACAGTTTCCAGATCACCGCCATATAGCCAAAGCGCATCGGCAAGGTTTGGTGCGCCAACATAAATGTCACCCGTACCATCTTCGCCGTGGCAGGCAGCACAGTTATCTTCAAAGACAACGGCACCTTCATGTGCCAATGCCTCGTCCGTTGCACGGCCCGAAAGGGACAGTACATACTGCGCAGCTTGTGCGATTTCCTCGTGGCTAAGGTAGTCATCGCCAAACACAGGCATTTCGGACAAGCGTGTGTCGTCATCTTCATCCGCACGGATACCGTGGCTGATTGTGGTATAGATGGCTTCAATGTCGCCCCCCCACAGCCAGTCATCGTCGCGAAGGTTTGGATACCCCGCACTACCCGCCGCGCCGGAGCCGTGGCACTGGATACAGAAAGTACGGAACACCGCACCACCGGCCGAGATCGCATAGTCACCCACTTCGGGGTCACCAGCAATCGCAGCTAAATCCATGCCAATGATCTTGTCGTTCAGCGGAGCATTAGCCGCATCCACCGAAGCAATGTCTGCCGCGACTTCAAGACGCGAGGAATACTTCAACAAACCCGGTGTAGCACCGTTAATCAAAGGCCATGCCGGATACGCAATCACATATCCGATGCCCCAGATGATTGTCATATAGAATGTCCATAGCCACCAGCGCGGCATAGGGGTGTCAAGTTCGGTAATGCCGTCCCACTCGTGACCGGTGGTTTCGACAACCTTCGTATTTTTTTCAGGTTTTCTAGCCATAGTCTTATTCCTTAAATTCTTCGTTACGGAACGGGATGTCGGATATATCTTTATAGAGGTCCTTAGTCCCCGGGCGATAAGCCCAGAGAATGATCCCCAAGAATACCAGCATCAATGAAAGCATGCCCCAACTGTCGGCAAGCTCGCGTAAAAATGTGTACATTTTACCCTCCTTTACCTACCGGTTTGCTTCGGGAATGAAGGTCGAGAAATCAACCAACGTACCCAGCATCTGTAGGTATGCAATCAATGCATCCGCTTCGGTCAACTGTGGCTGGCCATCGAAGTTACGTGTCTGCGCTTTTGGATAACGAGAAAGCAAACCGTCCCAATCCGCATCCGGATCAGCCTGCGCCTTGAAATCTTCCAAAGCGTTTTCCATCATCTCGTCTGTGTAAGGCACACCGGCCATACGGTTGGCTTTCAGCAGATCTTCGATGTACTTTCCGTCGATGGTCGTTTTCTCTAACCAGCGATAGGAAGGCATGATCGATTCCTCGACCACGTCCTGTGGTAGACGAAGGTGATCAACGTGCCATTCATCAGAATAACGACCACCAACACGGGCCAGATCAGGGCCGGTACGTTTGGAACCCCACTGGAACGGATGGTCGTACTGCGACTCCGCTGCCAGGGAATAGTGACCGTAGCGTTCCACCTCGTCACGAAGNNCCCTCCACATCCTCGATGGTGTTTTCAAGGTAGAACAACGGGACGATCTGAACCAGACCACCGATGGACACAACCAGCAAGCTGAGGACCAGCAAAAGGGTTGCGTTCTTCTCGATTATTTTATGTTTATCTAGGATAGCCATATTCCGCCCCCCCTTATTCTGCTGGAACTGCAGCAGCTTGAGCAGATTGCCCAGCGCCGATCGCAGTTTTCCATAGGTTCCAAGCCATGATGCAAGCACCTGTTAGATATAACAGACCACCAGTACCACGCACCACATACATCGGGAATTTCGCATCCACAGTATCTGCGAAGGAATTCACCAAGAAGCCCTGTGCGTCAACTTCACGCCACATCAAGCCTTCCATAATGCCTGTCACCCACATGGACGACGCATATAGAACGATACCGATCGTAGCCAACCAGAAGTGCCAGCTAACCAGTTTCAGGCTATATAGGTTCTCGCGGTTCCAAAGTTTCGGCACCATATAGTAAAGCGCACCAAAGGTGATCATACCATTCCAGCCAAGCGCACCGGAATGCACGTGCCCGATTGTCCAGTCGGTGTAATGGCTAAGCGAGTTAACAGCTTTAATCGCCATCATCGGACCCTCGAATGTCGACATACCGTAGAAGCCGATAGACACAACCATCATACGCAGAACCGGATCGGTTCGCAGCTTATCCCATGCGCCCGAAAGCGTCATCAGACCGTTGATCATGCCGCCCCAGCTTGGCATCCAAAGTATAACGGACATAACCATACCCAAAGTTTGCGCCCAGTCAGGCAAAGCTGTGTAATGCAGGTGGTGAGGACCAGCCCAGATATACAAGAAGATCAACGCCCAGAAGTGGATGATCGAAAGCTTATAGGAATAAACCGGACGATTAGCCTGTTTTGGAACGAAGTAGTACATCATGCCAAGGAAACCGGCTGTCAGGAAGAACCCAACCGCGTTATGGCCATACCACCACTGCGTCATCGCATCTTGAACACCCGAGAATAGCTGAACAGATTTGGACCCAAGGAAGGACACAGGGATCGCCATGTTGTTCACCAGATGCAGCATCGCAATCGTTACGATAAATGCCAGATAGAACCAGTTAGCCACATAGATGTGGGGCTCTTTGCGTTTGTAGATCGTGCCGAGGAAGACAACCAGATAAGCGACCCATACGACAGTCAACCAAAGATCAACGTACCATTCAGGCTCGGCGTACTCTTTAGACTGCGTGGCCCCCATAAGATATCCGGTCGCGGCCAAGACGATAAACAACTGATAGCCCCAGAAGACGAATTTCGCCAAATTTCCACCGAACAATCGCGCCGCTGTTGTCCGTTGAACCACATAAAACGAACTTGCGATCAACGCATTACCACCAAAAGCAAAAATCACCGCCGAGGTGTGCATAGGGCGTAAACGCCCGAATGTTATGTAGGAAAGCCCGAAGTTGATGTTAGGGAACGCCAGCTCGAACGCGATCCATGCGCCTACTGAAAACCCTGCCAACCCCCAAAAGACTGTCGCGATAACGCCCCAGCGCACCACATCGTCAATATAACCTGTTTGTTTGGGCTTAGGTTTGTCACCAATCACGGCAATCGCCTTGATCAACAAATAACCCGCCACCGAAGCAACAAGGATAGCGTGAACCTGAAAAGCCAGATCACGCCCAAAATTCGCGGCCATCGCAGCACCGAGCACTAACAGCCCGTATACGACTACCTTAATTCCATTCCACATGGGTCCCTCTTTCATTATGTAGAGCGCAGATAACTGCCCCCGTCTTGTCATTACTGTGTGTTTTGCACTCTAAGGTATTAAGAAACTTTGACCTAGATCAAATTTGCTACGGCAAATTACGCTAAACCTCTGTTAAATTCAAAAAAACCTATGTGACAGTCCGCGCTGTGTCGAAAATGATCTGATATAAGCGATACACGGCAAGCGAAGTGTGAATATTCAGGAAATAAAGCCGCCATCAGAATCATCGCCCGCTTCATCAAGCAGCGCGACATAATCCGGCACGCGAACATGGCGTGAATCTTCCAATATGATAATGCCGGATTTCTTCAAGGCCGAGATCTGACGGCTAACGGTCTCAATAGTCAAACCAAGGTAATCCGACATTGCTTCGCGCGTTAACGGCAAGGCAAAGCGCAGGCCATCACCAACGGTAGTGCTGCTCAAAGCGGCATCTCTGCGCGCAATAATCACCAGCAGACTGGCGATCCTTTCGCGCGCGGTTTTACGCCCCAACAACAACATCCACTCGCGTGCAGCGTCGAGTTCGTCCAATGTCATATCCAACAGCCGACGTTCCAAAGCAGGGGTCGCCGAGACCAATGCTTCAAACTTTGGCTTTAGGAACTGACAAATCATCACTTCATTTGCGGCAACAACATCATAAGGTGCTTTGCGGCGCCCGGGGCGACCAACAAAATCGGACGGCAGCAGCAGTCCAACCATCTGACGACGCCCGTCCTGCAACGTGCGCGACAAAGTCGCAACACCGGAAACGACAGACCCCAGAACATCGACCTCTTCGCCCGCCCAAACGATGGTCTCGCCAGCTTGAAAAGTGCGATAAGACTTCATTGCATCCAGCTTCGCCAACTCGGGCGGCTCGCAATACGCGCACACGGCTTTATGGCGGATCGCGCAGTCCGCGCAACGCATATGGTTCTGTGCAATTAAAGGGGCGTGCTTCATAATAAGCCTACTAATCCGAAATTTTCATCTCTTTTAACCTATTACCTTGATCTCGATCAAGGTAATAACGGCACGGCTACGTCTATCTGGCGTAATGAAAAAAATCGACTGCCTTACAGAAGCGGGCCTGTTCTCGAGAAATGTGCCGCGCTATACCAGCTACCCGACCGCTCCGCAGTTCCACGAAGGCGTCGCCGCGAATTCGTTCGATGGCTGGGTAAAAGCTTTACCAACTGGCTCAAAATTGTCGATTTATGTCCATATTCCGTTTTGCGAACGTCTCTGCTGGTTCTGCGCTTGCCGCACCCAAGGCGTGAAATCCATGTCCCCGGTAGAGGCATATCTGGATATATTAAAAGTCGAAATCGCCAAACTCGCGGACACAATTCCCAAGGGTGTAACAATAGCGCGTCTGCACTGGGGCGGTGGGTCACCAACAATTTTACAGCCGGATCACATCGATTCGCTGATGGAATGGCTGCGCGAACTGGCCCCGATTGACGACGATTGGGAATTCTCGGTCGAGATCGATCCAGCGGCGGTAAACGGCGATAAAATGGATGCATTGGCTCGTGCCGGCATGAACCGTGCCAGCATCGGCGTGCAGGACTTTAACGACAAGGTGCAACAGGCGATTGGCCGCGAACAAAGCTTCGAGGTCACGCGAGATATCGTCAATGGCCTGCGTGCGCGGGGCATCAACTCGATCAACCTCGATATCGTTTATGGTCTGCCCTATCAGGATGCCGAGGCGCTTGGTAAAACGGTCGCACAAGTAATCGAATTGAACCCGGACCGCGTCGCCCTGTTCGGGTATGCCCACGTGCCATGGATGGCCAAACGTCAAAAAATGATCCCCGAGGATTCGCTGCCCGGCCCGATGGATCGCTTTGACATGTTCAATCAAGCCTCCGCCGCCCTGAAAAATGCCGGATACGTTCCTATCGGCATCGACCACTTCGCCAAACCTGACGATTCACTGGCCATCGCAGCATCCGAGGGCCGGTTGCGCCGCAACTTCCAAGGCTACACCGATGACGTTTGCACAGCACTGGTAGGCCTCGGCGCTTCGTCCATCTCGCGCTTCCCGCAAGGGTATGTGCAAAATCGTGCGACAACGAACGCCTATGCCAAAGAAATCACCGCCGGAGACTGGTCAGCCACCCGTGGCATCGCAATGTCGGAGGATGACCAGCTACGCTCTCGGGCTATTGAAACGTTGATGTGTGAATTCACCGTCAGCATCCCTGCCCTGACGGCCGAATTTGGCACAGTGGCCGAGACCCTTCGCCCCGACTTGCAAAAAATCGCCGCCGAGTTCCCGGGCTTTACCGAATTCGATGGCGATGTCCTTACCGTCCCCGAAGAAGGCTTCCACCTGACCCGCATAATTGCTTGTGGCCTGGACGCCTATCACACAACGGCGGCCAGACACTCCCAAGCGATATAGGTTGACGGTGCTTTCTTGACACACACAGGCCTCTGCGTTCAGTGTTGTTGCGAAAGAAGTGCGATAATAATGCAAGGGAACCAACGTACAGACATTTACCCGTCAACCATTGCCCAACTTGGAGTAACGCTTGATGCAGAATTCCGTGAGGATATGATTGAATCCGGTGTTCTTTTTACGAACGGGCGTTTCGTCGAAGCCGTTCGGGCGCGGATTGGTAAGTAGGTTTTTGAGTATTTTAGCAAAGGAGAAGCTGATTTATTCACCGTTAATTAACCATTCCCCTGTATAAGTTTCAGCACTGAGCGAGGCGGGCTTTCCACCCGTGGGTTTATCGCGCTAATGAATTCTGAACACCCGTTGCGGTTTTACGCAACACCTTACTAAACCGCCCATTCGTTGCGCCGACTAACAACCGGCATTTGGCAGCAACATCTCAGGGCTTGGGCAGTTAGCGCGGTAGATCCCACCTCACCTATAGACGGTCTCTGACCCGGAACGTCGAAATCATGGCCTTTCCGGCCTTCCCGAGCAGTTTTGGCAGGCAAGGCGCGGGTTTCACCCGAACGCCTGGTTTTTCGTGTCTGATTATTGTTTCAAATGGCGGCCAATGCCCTTGCCTCGTAGGCTTTCAGTGACGGGTGCGACAACTGACCGTCACCCGCTGGGCAGTCTGCCAATTCGGGAAACAGCTCCAACAATTCTGAACGGACATCCTTACATAAGGCAGCCATAGCCATATCGCCTGGGTGGAAGCTCTCGGTTGGCAGGCCTTCGGAGAATACCGTCTCATGTTTATTAAACAGTATGTGGTGATAGGAGAATACCTTCAGGCTGGCGTCCACGCGAATGCTGCTGTCATTAACCAAATGCTTGGCCGCAACCAGAACTTCGGGAAAACCGAATAATAGCTCCGCCCGCCAATCGCTAACCAGAATGCGGTGTTGGGGCGAGACCAACAGGTCTCGAGTTGGCAGACCTTTGCCAAATGCACCCGCAGATATCCTAATGGGCGCATGCTTCTGCGCGGCTATTCCGCGTATTTCCCGAGCACCTGCCCATTGAATTTCCTGTGCACCACTACCTTGCGTTAGAACATAATCCCCGAGGCGCAGATCCTCGATACGTTTTTCCCCGGTCGGCGTAAGAATGCGCGTACCACCGACAAAACACACGGGATGATCGACATTGCTGCCGCTTCCGGAAGGGTCAAGCGAATTGGAGTTTCCGGAAGCAAACGGGTTAACAGGCACCGCCGTTGGATCGGGCACATCCTCCAGAAACATATAAGCGACACCGTCGACAGTAATAATAATGTACTGATGCGACTGCCCGTCTTCCATTATGCCTGTGGTGCCCCACTCAAATAGCGCACCATCTAAACCTGCTACTATTTCGGTTCCGTCTTCGGCAATGATCGTAAATAGCGTATTGGTATCGTCAGCCGATAGAATCAGATCACCACCATCGGGTGCCGACGTATCAGGCGAGATGGTCAGGGTTACCGGATCATTATTATCAATATTGAATTCATTATTGATACCGTTTCTATTTACGGTGCCGGAATATCCTACGAATGTCGGGCTACCCATATTGAGACTCTACTAATTACGCCGCCTACAGTTGACGGCAAAACTGACTATCTGTGCGTAGCAATTCGAATTGCTTACGAGAGTTAAACCACACGCTCGTATTAAAATATAGAGAAATATTTTGAGGGCGAAACCCCGCCCTCAAATGCGGCTTTTCACATCTATTCCCCGTACGGCGTCCAGATATTTTTCACCTCTGTTGCATGACGCAGAAACTCGCGGCCTTCGCCTTGCTTGTGGTCATACCAGTCACGCGCCAAACCGTTTGCTGTCCATGTGCGCTTCAGGTTTGCGGCCGAGGCGGCCTCTGCCATTTTCGCACCCGCTTCGCTGCCGAAATGCCAGACCATATCAATCGCATAGTGATCCGCCAGTGTTTTCGCCAGCTCATCCTGCGGGCCGGTGACGATGTTCACCACGCCGCC
>DFBD01000114.1:14152-14865 GCA_002367255.1 Rhodobacterales bacterium UBA3089
GCCTCGTCAGGGCAGATGATGCCCATCAGGCCGACGGGTTCATGCATCGCCATCGCCACACCGCGCATTGGCACGCTATGCACCGCGCCGTCGAATTTATCGGCCCAAGCAGCGTAAGAGAACAGCCGCGCGACCGATGCCTCGACCTCGGCACTGGCCTTGCCTTTGTTCGCGCCTGTCATGGAACTAATCCGGTCCGCAAACTCGTCCGCTCGTGCCGACAGGTTTTCCGCGATGAAATACATCACCTGCGCCCGGTTATGCCCCGAAGCACCAGCCCAGCCAGACGCGCCCACGGCCGCCTCGACGGCATTGCGGATGTCTTTGCGGCTGCCTGTGCCAACATGGCCAATCAGCGCGCCTTTCGCGGACAAAACCGGCGTAGCATAGCCACTATCCGGCCGCGCCTGCTTGCCGCCAACATACATCTTCGGTGTGCGGTCAATCGCTTCCATCGCCACTTCGCCCGAGGCTACGGGATGTTTGCTAACAAAAGGTTTCAGCCCCTTGAGGAAGCTCGGCTTCACGTATTCGAACAGGCCTTCCTTGCCGCCCTCACGACCAAAACCGCTTTCCCGATAGCCACCAAAACCGGCCGCCGCGTCGAACTGGTTCGTGCAGTTGATCCAGACGACCCCCGCCTTCACCTTCGGCGCAATTTCATAGGCAAGGTTGATGTTTTCGGACCAAATGCTGGCCGCCAACCCGTATTT
>DFBD01000114.1:14899-15289 GCA_002367255.1 Rhodobacterales bacterium UBA3089
CCGAAAATTTCCTCCTGCATCACGGTTGCGGAGGTATCGACGTCCGCCAGCAAAGTGGGGCGGAAATAGCAGCCACCGTTGGGCATGGAAATTTCCGGCTGGATCAGCGTTGCGCCTTCGGCCACCCCTTTGGCGACCATCGCCGCCACGGTATCCATCTGAACCGGATCAACAATCGCGCCGATGTCGATGCATTTATCCAGCGGGTTACCAACGCGCAGTTTCTTCATTCGCGCTGTCAGTTTGGCGATAAACTTGTCGGCAATGCCTTCCTGCATCAGCAGACGAGAGCCCGCACAACAGACCTGCCCTCGGTTAAACCAGATCGCATCGACCACGCCCTCAACCGCGCTGTCCAGATCGGCATCGTCAAAAACGATAATCGGGGAT
>DFBD01000005.1:0-3020 GCA_002367255.1 Rhodobacterales bacterium UBA3089
ACAACTCGGCACACCTATCGAGATTTATGAAAAACCCGCATCTGTTTTTGTTGCCGGTTTCATAGGGTCGCCCTCTATGAACCTATTGAGCGCGACCATCGAGGCCTCTGGCGACATCGCAATTCTGTCGGATGGCAGCGAAGTTAAACTGCCAGAAAAAGTCGCCAGCCATGCAGGGAAACCGATAACATTCGGTATTCGTCCTGAACATATAGCGACAGATTTAGATACGGATGCAGGCATTAACCTGACCGTAGGTATCGTCGAAAAGCTTGGCGCGGACACCCTCGTACACGGTGTGATGGATGATGGTGTTGATATGGTTGTAAGGTTGGATGGCATTCGCGACTTTGAAGCGGGCCAAAAGCTGCAACTAGCCTTCCCCCCGGACATGATACACGTGTTCGACGAAAGCACTGGAAAAAGAATAGCCTAGCGAAGCCTTTTGGCGAGGGACTCGCAGAGGTTAGGAAGGTGATGCTTGATCCCCAAAGGGAATGTCATCACGCAGGAAGGTGGTCGGGCTGTCAAAAATACGGGTGAAATCGAATGTATTGACCTAAATCATGTCAGATCAGCCTAATCCTGTTTACCGTTTTGTTTCGACCAAACTTTCGGGGAATGTTACCATGCAAAAATCACTGGAAACGCTGCGTAATATCACAGATGACAAAACGTTAAACCCTACGCAAAAGGCGCGCTATTTGTCGCTTGAGGCGGAAAATATGCTGCCTTACCCCGATCTGGATGCCGAGACTGCCGAAGCGTTGGAGCAGCGGGTGATTTGTGACATGTTTGAGGGGCACGCCCCCTATAAGCCCCGTTATGTGCTACCGGATTACAGCGTCGTACTGAGCAACGGCAGCGCGTATCTTGAATTGCCCGCGCCCGAGACATTGGCAGAAGCGATCAATACCTTGATGATTGCTTATCATCATGTGCCCTCCGTTACAGGGATTCCTGTTTACATCGGGCAGCTCGACGATCTGTTGTTGCCGTTTTGTGACGGGGTTAGTGACGACGACCTGTACAGGAAGATAAAACTGTTCTGGCGGTATCTGGACCGCGTGCTGCCGGATGCGTTTATGCACGCCAACATTGGCCCAACGGATAACCGCGTCGCCCGCACAATTTTGCGCGTCGATGCGGAGTTGAAACAGATCGCGCCGAACCTGACGCTTCTCTATGACCCCGAGGTCAGCTCCGATCAGATATTGGCGATTGCTACCAATAATATCATCGAGTGTTCTAAACCACATATCGCCAATCATCCGATGCACGCCAAACTGTTTGATCAGCGCGGATACGGGATTGTCAGCTGTTACAATGTCCTGCCCATGGCGGGGGGCGCATCAACCCTTACCCGCGTGAACCTGAAAGAGGTTGCACTGCGGGCAGATAACGTCGAACATTTCTTTACCGAGATGCTGCCCCATTACATGGAGCTGAACTTCCGTTTGACCGAAGCGCGGGTTGACTATCTGTTTAACAAATCCAACTTTTTCACCAGTTTCCTGATTGAGGAAGGCTGGATCGAACGAGATCGCTTCACAGTCATGTATGGCATTTACGCAATGGCCGAGGCGGTGAACATCCTTCAGGAAAAAGAGAACCGCGAAGGGCTGTATGGTTTTGATGACGTAGCTAATGAAATCGGCTATCGGATGTCAAAGGAGATGGCGAAGATCGTCAAAAACAGGCCGTTGGAAAACGTCTGGCGGGGTTATGCAATGCTGCACAGCCAAGCAGGGATCAGCATTGACGAAGGCGCGACCCCCGGTGTGCGTATCCCCTATGGCACCGAACCTGACCCCGTATCCCATGTGCAGGCCCTTGCCCCACACCACCAGTATTACACCTCGGGTATTAGTGAAATTCTGACGGTCGATGAAACGATCAAGAACAACCCCAAGGCCATGTTGCAACTATGCAAAGGTGCGCTTGAAAGCGGGTTTCGCGAGTTCACCGCAAACGTCGCCAGCAATGATCTGGTCCGCGTGACGGGGTATATGGTCCGGCTGTCGGATATTGCGAAGTTCAAGGAATGCAAAGGCTCGCGGACCAATACGACAGCTTTGGCGTCAGAGGCTGCCGATGTAACCGGGATACTTGATCGGAAACCACGGGTGGTAGGCAATGAACTCTCTGCTGGCTACGGTCAATAAAATTCTCACCTATTCCGTCGTGGACGGGCCAGGAAACCGGTTGGTGATTTTCTTGCAAGGGTGCAATTTCAATTGCCCGGCCTGTCACAATCCCTACACCATTGGCGTGTGCGACCATTGTGGCGACTGCGTTGCGGCCTGTCATGTCGATGCGCTGGAAATGGTTAACAGCAAGATTGTTTTCGATGCTGCGACGTGTGACCAGTGTGACGCCTGCCTTACCGCTTGCCCCATCAGTGCCAGCCCGATGGTGCAGCGGCTGAGCGTAAGCGACATTCTCGAGATCGCCCGAAAAAACAAACCTTTCCTTAACGGGATTACCGTGTCCGGTGGCGAGGCGACGTTGCAGTTGAAATTCGTCATAGCGTTGTTCACCGCAGTGAAGGCTGATCCTGACCTGAATGGGCTAACCTGTTTTGTCGATACAAACGGCCATTTAGGCGCGCATAGTTGGGAACGCTTGTTACCTGTAACGGACGGGGTCATGCTGGACATCAAGGCATTTGACCCGGCCTTGCACCACGCGCTTACGGGGCAGGATAACGCGAAAACCTTGAAGGCCGCCACGATTGTTCACGACGCGGGCAAGCTCTATGAATTACGGTTCCTGACGATCCCCGACAAGACGGACACCGACGCAGAGGTTGCCCGCCTGACTGATTTCGCCCGCGCGCTAGGTTCGAATGTTCGGATAAAACTGAACGCCTTCCAGCATCATGGCGTACGGGGCGAAGCACTGAAATGGCATAAAATGACAGAATCAAGCGTGACCAAAATCGCGACGCATCTACGAAAGGCGGGCATTACCGAGGTCGTCACCCCCGCTTTGTATTTGTAACCCCATGACAAACAACA
>DFBD01000005.1:3073-3262 GCA_002367255.1 Rhodobacterales bacterium UBA3089
CCCCCCCGAAAGTTGCACCTTAATTCTTGACTATTCGGTCAAGAGAGGCGCTTAATAGAGAGATAAGAAACTAAAATTAAACCAAAAATCACAAGGAGGAAAATTGTGAAACCTATACGTTCATTAGCTTTCGGAGCAGCCCTAGCGCTGGCCGCTGGCGCAACAACCATCCCGGCATTGGCCGAGACA
>DFBD01000218.1 GCA_002367255.1 Rhodobacterales bacterium UBA3089
CTGCCATCCGACAGAATCGCGATGTCGCCGGAGGCCTCGATGGTCGCGCTCAATAGATTCATAGAGGGTGACCCTATGAAACCGGCAACAAAAACGGATGCAGGTTTTTCATAAATCTCGATCGGCGTGCCGAGTTGTTCGACATATCCGCCGTTCAGAACAGCCAAGCGGTGGCCCAATGTCATCGCTTCGACCTGATCGTGGGTTACGTAAACGCTGGTGATGCCAAGGTTTTCTTGCAGTGTTTTGATTTGTAACCGCATCTGGACACGCAGCTTGGCATCAAGGTTGGACAATGGCTCGTCGAACAGGAAAACGCTGGGCTGGCGTACGATGGCACGGCCCATGGCGACGCGCTGACGCTGGCCACCACTAAGTTGGCGCGGGGAACGGTCAAGGTATTCCTCGATCTCAAGAATTTTGGCGACTTCTTTGACGCGCCTGTCAATTTCATCTGTTGGAATTTTCTTGATTTTCAGGCCATAAGCCATGTTCTTATAGACCGTCATATGCGGATAGAGCGCGTAGTTCTGGAACACCATGGCGATATCGCGCTCCGCTGGTTCCAGCTTGTTTACGACGCGATCCCCGATGGAAATATCGCCTTCGGTGATACCTTCCAGCCCCGCAATCATACGTAGTAATGTCGATTTACCGCAGCCGCTGGGGCCGACGATTACGACAAACTCGCCGTCGTTTATCGCGAAGTCTACGTCATGGATTACCTCGACCTTGCCATAAGATTTTTTAACGTTTTTCAGCAGAATTTCGGCCATGGTAGCCTCCTATTTGTCAGTCTCGGTCAAGCCTTGGACAAACATTTTTTGCATGCTCAACACAACGAATATGGGGGGGATCATCGCTAAAAGAGCGGTCATCATTATCAGGTGCCAATCGGGGGCTTGTTCGGCGGTTTCCAGCATTTGTTTGATGCCCATCACCACCGTGAACATCTCTTTGTCGGTGGTTATCAAAAGCGGCCACAGGTATTGATTCCAGCCATAGATGAACAAAATAACAAACAAAGCGGCGATATTGGTGCGCGACAGCGGAATCAGGATATCCCAGAAAAACCGCATCGGGCCGGCACCATCAACGCGCGCAGCTTCCAGCATTTCATCTGGAATGGTCAAGAAAACTTGGCGGAACATGAATGTTGCCGTGGCCGATGCTATCAGTGGAATCGTTAGTCCCCAGTAAGAATTCAACATGCTCAGGTTTGCTACCACCTCGAACGTTGGCAGAATTCGCACTTCAACGGGCAGCATTAAGGTTACGAATATCATCCAGAAAAACCCCATACGAAACGGGAAACGGAAATAAACGATCGCATAGGCCGATAGTAGCGAGATCGAGATTTTCCCAACCGCAATCATCATCGCCATAATCAGCGAGTTCAGCATCATTAGGCCTACAGGCAGGCTGCCAGCTCCACCGATGCTTTCTGTTAACGCTGTCTTAAGGTTCACGAAAAACTGGTCGCCCGGAAGCAGGGGCAGTGGCACGTGGGTCATGCGAACGGCGTCATGGGTGGAGGCCACAAACGTTATCCAAATCGGGAACGCGACGAGCAGCACGCCCAGCACCAGTGTCAGGTGTGCAAGAAATGTGATGAAGGGGCGATTTTCTATCATCAGTATTCCACCTTTCTTTCAATGTAACGAAACTGGATCACCGTCATAACAATAACGATGGCCATAAGAATTACCGACTGCGCGGCCGACCCGCCAAGGTCTAGTCCGACGAAACCGTCGTAGAACACTTTGTAAACGAGGATCTCGGTCGCTTTGGCTGGGCCGCCTTGGGTGATAGCATGGATAACGCCGAAGGTTTCAAAGAAGGCGTAAACGATGTTTACGACCAGCAAGAAGAATGTGGTCGGGGTAATTAGCGGGAAGATAATCGTCCAAAACCGTTTGAGAGGGCCCGCGCCGTCGATTGCGGCTGCCTCGATCAGGGATTTGGGGATAGACTGAATAGCGGCAACAAAGAACAGGAAGTTGTAGGCGATTTGTTTCCAGGTGGAAGCAAGGATCACGAGGGTCATCGCCTCGCCGCCGTTCAGCTTGTGGTTCCAGTCGTAGCCGATTGTATTCAAGGCATAGGCGAAGATTCCCAGCGTCGGGTCAAACATGAACACCCACAACGCGCCGGCCACTACGGGGGCAACTGCGTAAGGCCAAATTAAAAGTGTGCGATAGACGTAGACGCCTTTGACGATCCGGTCGACCATCGCGGCGAGGATTAACGCAATGCTCATCGCGAGGAATGCAACGCTGAACGAGAAAAATGCCGTGCGTTTGAACGTGTCCAAGTAGATACCGTCGTTGATCAGATCGGCGAAATTGTCAAACCAGACGAATTCGGTGCTTAGGCCAAAAGCGTCCTCTAACAGGAATGACTGGTATAGTGCCTGACTGGCAGGCCAGATGAAAAAGACCAAAGTTACAGCGATCTGCGGGGCAACCAGCAGAAACGGCAAGACCGATGGGCCGAAATGTACACGTTTTAACATGGGCGATATTCCACCTGTTCAGGAAATTCGCGGTGCCCCGACCCAACGGGAGAGATCGGGGCGGAGCACTGCGTTTTTAAACCAACCTAGTTGTTGGCTTTCTCGAACTTGACCAGAAGCGCGTTTCCGCGTTCAACCGCATCATCCATCGCGTCTTGAGCCGACTTGGTACCAGCCCAAACAGCTTCGAGTTCTTCGTTGATGATATCACGGACCTGCACGAAGTTACCGAAACGCACACCGCGCGAGTTGGCTGTTGGTGCATTCAGGCTCAGCTGTTGAATCGCTGTGTCTGTGCCCGGGTTCGCATCATAGAAGCCCTGCTCTTGCGACAATTCATAAGCAGCAGTGGTAATCGGCACATAACCGGTTTCCTGATGCCACCATGCCTGCACTTCAGCAGAAGAGAGGTAGTTCATGAACTCGCCCACACCTTTATAATCGCCTTCATCCTTGCCACGCAGTACCCAAAGGGTCGCGCCACCAATGATGGAGTTCTGCGGCTCGGACGCAACGCTTGTATCAAGCGGCAACATTGCCTGCCCAAACTCGAATTCCGCTTGGCTAACCATGGATCCGTAGTACGCCGAGGAGTTCATCCACATACCACATTCACCGTTTGTGAACATTGAAAGACTATCGCCACGACGACCACCGTATTTGAACAGGCCTTCCTGTGACATTTCATAGATGTCGTTGATAATACCGACAACATTTTCGTTGTTGAAGGTGAAACGGGTGTCCGTTCCGGCAAACCCATTCTCCATTGTTCCTGTTGGAATGTCATGCCACGCACCGTAATTCTCGATCATGACCCAGGATTGCCAACCGAACGAGAAACCACATTCCATACCGGATGCAACCAAAGCACGCGAGGCGCTTTCCATTTCGTCCCAAGTTGTAGGCGGGCCATCTAGGCCAGCTTTGGCAAACGCATCTTTGTTATACCAAAGAACCGGCGTGGAGCTGTTGAAAGGCATCGAAAGCAGGTTACCTTTGGTGTCTTCATAATAGCTGACCACGGCGGGTAGATATGCGGATTTGTCAAACGGCACACCAGCGTCGTCCATCAGTTCCGTGATTGGGTAAACCGCACCTTCGGCGGCCATCATTGTGGCGGTGCCAACTTCGAACACCTGCACGATATGCGGTTGCGCTTTGGCGCGGAAGGCGGCCACAGCGGCGGTCATGGTTTCGGTGTAGTTACCCTTATAGCTTGGCACGACTACGAATTCGGACTGGGATTCATTAAACCCTGCCGCAATACGGTCAACACGTTCGCCATTGGCGCCGCCCATAGCGTGCCACCATTCTATTTCCGTCTGGGCAATAGCGGATGCCGCCATGCCGGTAAATGTCGCGGCAGTGATCGCCCCGAGTACATAATTGGATAGTTTCATATCTTCCTCTCCTAAAATTTGGCCAGTATGGCCTGACCCTTTCGGGCCGTAGTGTAGATGCGAACAGCATCTATGCCTGACATCAGCAACCATGTTTCTCCGCTTCTTTTACTGCGGGGAATGCAACACATTAATGTCGGGTTTGTGATCCTTTTGTTTCAACACATTGCTCCAGCTGCCCGGCTTCCGTCATGTTTAAAGACAACCTTAACTTCGTGTGCCGCCATAAAATATCTTCTGCCTTTTGTGCGAATTCATATAGTCCGCCAATGCAACCTACGCCCCGCCAAATCACAGCAGTAACAAATCGAAATGTCATAGAGTTTACAGCCCACGGTTTTTAATAATTTACAACTTTTCGACATAATGTGCGATTTAATTCGGATTCGCACAATAAAAAGTTCGAAATACGCGAATTATTTTCGCATTCTATATTTTCGGTTGATGAGCATGCGTATGCTCATTGCAAAAAAACTGACGACGGGTATTCAAAATGGAGGAAACGGCAATGAGCGAATTATTAATTCTTCAATTACATCTGCATTGTCTTTAGATGTATCACAGATAGTTGAGGCGATAGTGCAGCACGAAGAAGTACTTTTAGGAGTGTTTATTGGTGGTGTTGTGCTCCTTTTCAGGGGGCCGCAAGTGTGGAGCAACGGTAATTCAAAACCAGCTCACAAAAAAACGAGGCCAAAGCCTCGTTTTAATTTAGTTTACAATGTTGTTGAGGTTAGAAAGTTCGGCTCCATTCAACATTGATACTCGCCTGATGCATCTTCAATTCAACCGTGCCCGGAGTAGAACCATCTGGCGTTGTTTCAGCTCCAATAACAGTGTTTTCCGGCGCGTAAACGGCTGAAAAGTTAATCGCGTTTCTGTCATTGATCTTATATGTGCCACCCGCAGTG
>DFBD01000021.1:0-4445 GCA_002367255.1 Rhodobacterales bacterium UBA3089
AAGTTTAATCACGGCACCTTGGTCCGTATGGGTTTCCCACTCGCTGTCCTTCAGCACATCAATCACACGGCGGACATTTTCTTCGGCGTTATCCTGCACGTGGCCCATATAGGCGTTCACAACATCCAGTCCGAACTGGTTAACCATTTTACGCAGCTCTTGAATACCCTTTTCATTGGCGGCAATCTGGGCCTTCAAATCGGCTATATTCTGGTAAGGGTTGCGGCAAGGAAATGCATGGTCGGTCAGCAGTTTCTGCAAGGCTTCCTCGCGGAATTCTCCTCGATCAACCAGCAGGAAGTTGTCAAACAACACGCCTTCCTCGTTAACGTTTGTCGCCAGCGGCGTCATTGACCCTGGTGCCGAACCGCCGACATCGGCGTGATGCCCACGCGACGCTACATAGAACAGGATATCCTCGTCAGCATCATCAAACACCGGCGTCACCACCGTAATATCAGGCAAATGTGTGCCGCCATTATAGGGTGCGTTCAGCGCAAACACATCACCTGGCCGCATTTTACCTGTGTTCTGCGCGATGATCGCCTCGACAGAACGATCCATCGAACCCAAATGCACCGGCATGTGTGGCGCGTTGGCCACAAGCGAAGAATCCGCCGCAAATACTGCGCAGGAAAAGTCCACCCGTTCTTTAATGTTCACCGAATAGGCAGTGTTTTGAAGCGTCACGCCCATCTGTTCGGCAATCGCCATGAACAGGTTGTTGAATACCTCCAACATCACCGGATCGGCCTCTGTGCCCAGCGCCTTGGAGCGTAGTAGCGCCACCACGCGACGCAGGATGACATGGTTATATTCATTCACCTCGGCCTGCCAGCCCGGCTCCACGACTACAGTTTGATGAGGCTCGATTATCAGAGCGGGACCATCAATAGTCATACCCGCGCTAAACGCGGTACGGTCGCGAAATACGCCAGCCTCGTGCCATGCCCCGTCAGCATAGAACTGCGCGGTCTCGCCCGCCTCGACGGTATGTTTTTGCAATGGCTGAGTGGGCTCTTCGATCATGGCCCCGCCACCAACAGTTTCGACTTCGGCAGCCTCGATCACCACAGTTTTGCCCTCGAATACAAAGCCGAACTGCTTGCGGTGCGCGTCTTCAAACGCGACCAGCATCGTTGCAACATCGGTGAAATCGACCGCGATTGGCGAATCCGTCCCCTCGTATCGCAAATGCAAGCGCGGGTGGGTCTGGATTTCCCCGGCCGGCACTCCTTGATCGCGGAGCTCGTTAAATGTCGTGGCGCGAAGCGCCTCAATTGAGTTCCCTACATCGGACAGGTTTTCAGCGTTCAAAGGCTGGACAACAGACTGCGTGCGATTGGCCCGAATATCAGCCAGCCCCATCCCATACGCCGACAAAATGCCGGAATGCGGATGCACCACAACCGTCGTCATCCCCAGCGAATCCGCGACCGCACAGGCGTGCTGCCCGCCAGCCCCGCCAAAGCAGGTCAGCGCATATCCCGACACATCGTACCCACGTTGCACAGAAATTTTCTTGATCGCATTCGCCATGTTTTCAATGGCAATCGCAAGAAACCCTTCGGCCACTTGTTCAGGTGTGCGGCCATCCCCGATCTCCTCCGCTAAATCAGCAAACGCCGTCTGAACAGCCTCGACATCCAGCGGTTGATCCTGATTTTCCCCGAAAATCTTCGGGAAGTTTTCCGCCCGCAGTTTCCCGACCATGACGTTCGCATCGGTAACCGCCAGCGGCCCGCCACGGCGATAACATTTCGGCCCGGGATTCGCACCGGCCGAGTCTGGCCCGACACTAAACCGCGCCCCGTCGTAATGCAGGATCGACCCGCCACCAGCCGCAACCGTATGAATTCGCATCATCGGCGCGCGCATCCGCACGCCCGCAACCTCGGTTTCAAACGCCCGTTCAAATTCGCCATCGTAATGACAAACATCGGTGGAGGTCCCCCCCATATCAAACCCGATAATCTGTTCAAACCCTGCAATCGCAGACGTCTGCACCGCTCCGACGACACCGCCAGCGGGGCCCGAAAGGATTGCGTCCTTGCCTTGAAACAGCTCTGCCGCAGTCAAACCGCCAGACGACATCATGAACATCAGGCGCACGCCCTCGCCCAACTCGCCAGCGACCTGCTGAACATAGCGCGACAGGATCGGCGACAGGTAGGCATCTACCACCGTCGTATCCCCGCGCCCGATCAACTTCATCAGAGGCGAAACCTCGTGGCTGACGGAAACCTGCGTAAATCCGATATCGCGCGCAATATCAGCCACGATTTGCTCGTGCAGCGGAAAGGCGTAGGCGTGCATAAACACAATCGCCACGGCCCGTATGCCCGTGTCAAACACGGCCTGAAGGTCCGCGCGAACAGCTGCATCGTTTGGCTCCAGCTCGATCATGCCGTCAACCCGCACGCGCTCCTCAACCTCGACGACCTCTGAATACAGCAACTCGGGCTTGATAATTTCGCGGGCAAAAATATCTGGGCGATCTTGATAGCCAATCTCCAGCGCATCACGGAACCCGCGTGTAGTCACCAGCAACGTCGGGTCGCCTTTACGCTCCAGCAATGCATTCGTGGCCACTGTGGTTCCCATCTTGACGGTATCAATCGCGTTCGACGGGATCGGTTCGCCATGCTTCACGCCCATCAGCTCACGAATACCCTGAATAGCGGCGTCACGATAAGCCTCGGGGTTTTCGGACAACAACTTATGCGCAACGATGTCGCCTTCGGGATTACGCGCCACGATATCGGTGAACGTGCCACCGCGATCAATCCAGAAGTCCCACTGTTTTTGGCCCATAACGTTCTCCGAATCCCGATTTTGCCACACGAAAGAGCGGCCTCAGGCTCACGTCAACATTTTATCGACAAATTGTCAACGTTATACGTCAAGCGTTGTGACATCCCCGCCATAAAGCCAGTCAAACCGTCCCAACAAGGCCGAAGGCACCAACCGCGATATCGCTCTCAATCCCGTATGCGCAACCAATCGCACCGGGCCACTTGATAAATGATACGCCGTTGCGTTCGAGGCCGCCGCCTTTTGCACCCGGGTCGCCCTTGGTTTGCAAATGCGTTCATAGGCCAGCAGCCCGTCCGGTACGCCGGAGCGGTCCAGCTCGCGCGCCAAAACCCAGGCATCTTCCAACGCCATAACGGCCCCTTGCGCCAGAAACGGCAACATCGGGTGGCAGGCATCCCCGACCATCGCGATGTTGCCCTTCGTCCATTCAGGCAAATATGGATGGTTGAAAAGCCCCCACAGGAATGTCTCGTCCACCGCGTTCAGGATTGTCTGAACATCCCGCCCTGCCCCTGCAAATGCACGGCGCAGGTTTTCGGATGTGTCAGGAATGTTCCACCCTTCATCTGCCCAAGCATTCCGCTCTTCCACCGCCACAAAATTGATGACTGACCCGCCGCGCATCGGATACGTCACCAGATGCCGCCCCGGCGCCATATATACCGTCGCAGTGTTTTTGACGGCCCCTTTGGTCAGCTTTTCTGCTGGAATTATTCCGCGCCAAGCAACCTGCCCCGTGAAACTGGCTGGCTGGCCGTTAAACACCTCGGCGCGAACAGCAGAACGCACGCCGTCCGCCGCAATCACCACCGAAGCATCAATATCCTCAACCGTTTCAACCTTCTGCCCCAGCCGTATATCGACACCCGCGGCACGGGCTCCATCGGCCAGAACGCTCAGCAAATCCGCGCGGTGGAACTGCCAATAAGGCCGCCCCCACCGTTGCATCGCCGCCTGCCCCATCTGCAACCGCGCCACCTCACGTCCCGACGCCATGTCCCGCAACTCGATCGCTTCGGGCACATTCGCAACGGCCTCGGCCGCATCTCGCAAGCCCAACGCCTCCAACACGGCCACACCGTTAGGGCCAATCTGCAAGCCTGCACCAACCTCTCCCAACTCGGTAGCCTGCTCCAACACGGTCACAATCGCCCCGCGCTGCGCCAAAGCAGTAGCTGCGGCCAGTCCCGCGATGCCGCCACCCAAAACCGTAATGTCTACGCCCTTAATGCTCATGATTGCCTCACAACGCCCTTATTTTCCAGAATAGCAATTTGATCGGATGAAAACCCGACATTCGAAAGAACCTGCCGCGTATCCGCCCCGTCCGATGGTAGATGCGTATCAACATCCCCCGACCCGCCCGAAAACACCGGCGCACGCGCAGGATGCATCAACCCGTCCACCTCGTGCAACAATCCGCGCGCCTGCATATGCGGGTGCGCTGCGGCCTCCTTATAGCTCAACACAGGCGTCACACAGGCGTCGGTGCCGTCAAACACAGCCACCCAAGCCGCCTGCTTCTTCTTTGCAAAAATACTCACTAACAATTCCGCCTGCCGCGCGTGCTGCGTTTCATCGTGTTGCGCACCATATCCCTCGGGCGCCACTCCCAAAACCCCAAGCAT
>DFBD01000021.1:4505-4760 GCA_002367255.1 Rhodobacterales bacterium UBA3089
TGACGTTTCATAACAGCGATAATAAGGTGCCCCACCGTCCAGCCAGTTGGCCCCGCGCAGGTCCGTCCAGCGGTTCGCCGCATCCAGCCCATGGAAAAACCCCATCATGGAGTTCACCCCGTCGGTAATCGCTGCATCAACCACCCGCCCTTGGCCGGTGGTCTTTGCCTCAAGCAAGGCCGCCAAAATCCCCATCGCCAGAAACAGGGACCCACCGCCGAAATCCCCGACCAGATTAAGCGGCGGAAAAGGCGG
>DFBD01000132.1 GCA_002367255.1 Rhodobacterales bacterium UBA3089
CGCCGGTCCGGTGCGCCCTCTACGGACACCGCACCCCGTTTCGGGCGATCCACCACCGTCACATCCGCGCCCATATCGGCCAGCAACTGGCCACAATACGGCCCTGGTCCTATCCCTGCAAATTCCAGAATTTTCACACCATTCAGTGGGCCGTTCAGCATATCGTAACCTCCATTTCAAATGGAGTTTGGGCAAAAAAAGAGGGGCCGTAAAGCCCCTCTCTCAAAGTCTGTAAAATTACGCAGCGATCAGTCGTCGCGGTGGACTTTTTCTTTACGCTCGTGACGCTCTTGCGCTTCAAGACTGTAGGTCGCAATAGGACGTGCATCGAGGCGTTTCAGCGAAATCGGTTCGCCAGTGTCGTCGCAATACCCGTAAGAACCATCTTCGATCCGGCGCAATGCCGCGTCGATCTTGGAAACGACTTTGCGTTCGCGATCCCGTGTGCGCAATTCCAGCGCACGGTCGGTTTCCTCGGATGCGCGGTCGGCAACATCAGGAATGTTGCGCGTACCTTCTTGCATATGCTCGATCGTGCCACGGGTTTCTTCCAGAATGGAAGCTTTCCACGCTATCAACTTCTGACGAAAGTATTCCGTCTGACGCTCGTTCATAAATGGCTCGTCTTCGGCTGGATGATAATCTGCATCCAAAATAGTTTCCGCTTTCATCAAGTTTTCCCTAACCAGATAATGTGCGTTACGTCGAATTCTGCCCTTTCGATGTAACACCAAATTTTGCGTTATGGGCAGGCCATACCGAATAATTCACACAATGTCACGCACTACATATGGCGCTTTCCACGAAAGTTACCGGATGCTAGGGTCTTGCCGGAAATGAATCGAAATATGGTGAAAAAATGCGCTTTACTGGCACGGATGATTACGTTGCAACCAACGACTTGAAGGTGGCAGTAAACGCTGCGATCGCATTAGAAAGACCCCTGCTCGTTAAAGGTGAGCCGGGCACAGGTAAAACCGAGCTTGCCCGCCAGGTTTCAGACGCTTTGGGCGTGGAGATGTTAGAGTGGAACATCAAATCCACCACCAAAGCCCAGCAGGGCCTTTATGAATACGACGCCGTTTCCCGCCTGCGCGATTCGCAATTGGGCGATGAACGGGTGAACGATGTGAAGAACTACATCAAACAAGGTAAGTTGTGGCAGGCGTTCACGGCGGACAATCGTGTCGTGCTGTTGATCGACGAGATCGATAAAGCCGACATAGAATTCCCCAACGACTTGTTGCAGGAATTGGACAAGATGGAGTTCCACGTCTACGAGACTGGCGAGACCATCACAGCCAAACACCGCCCGATTATCATCATCACCTCGAACAATGAAAAAGAGCTGCCGGACGCCTTCCTGCGCCGTTGTTTCTTCCACTACATCCGCTTCCCTGACACCGAAACGATGCAGAAAATCGTTGATGTGCATTTCCCCGACATTAAGCAGGATTTGCTTGAGGAAGCATTAACGCAATTCTACAAAATTCGCGAAACACCGAACCTGAAGAAAAAACCATCAACCAGCGAGGTTCTGGACTGGCTGAAACTGCTACTTAGCGAAGACCTTAGCACCCAAGCCTTACGCGAGGATGCAACGCTGAACCTACCCAAAATGCACGGCGCGTTGTTGAAAAATGAACAGGACGTGCATCTGTTTGAACGCCTCGCTTTTGTCGCCAGGAAACAGAAATGACCCTTACGGTACGCCCCCTTACCGCCGCCGACGAAGCCCAATGGCGCGTTCTTTGGACCGGTTACCTTGATTACTATGAAACCTCCGTTCCCGAGGAGGTTTACCAATCATCCTTCGCCCGCATGCTTTCGGGCGAGGATAACGAATTCCACGGCATGGTTGCCGAACTCGACGGCAAGCTGGTTGGCCTTGTGCATTACCTTTTCCACCGACACGGCTGGAAGATCGAGAATGTGTGTTACCTGCAAGACCTTTACACAGACCCGACGGTACGCGGCAAAAGCATTGGCCGCGCATTGATCGAGGCAACCTACAAAGCCGCTGACGAGGCAGGCGCACCTGCCGTTTACTGGCTGACCCAAGACTTTAACGAAGCTGGCCGCCGCTTGTATGACCGTGTCGGCCAGCTAACCCCTTTCATCAAATACGCACGTTAGGAAACCACATGATACTAGCAGCAATCGGAGCCATCCTCGGCGCTATCCTCGGCTGGGTTCGCGCCACCAAACGCGGTGGAAATATGGCTGACAAGCTGCAATATGCAACGGCCCACGGCATCGCGTTGCTGTTGGTCGGCTACTTCATCGCGCTATTCATGGCGAAGTGGGGCATCTAGGTGTTCCTCCAGTTTTTCACCAACTTGCGGGACGCCAAAGTACCCGTATCCCTGCGGGAGTATCTTAGCTTCCTTGAGGCAATGGACGCCTCGTTGGTGCTTTATGATGTGGAGGGGTTTTACTACCTCGCCCGCGCGATCATGGTGAAGGACGAACGCAATCTGGATAAGTTTGACCAAGCCTTTTCAGCAAGCTTCAGCGGACTGGAAAGCATGACGGTTGACGACATCATGAACGCGGTCGATGTGCCCGAGGACTGGATCCGAAAGCTGGCCGAAAAGACCCTGTCAAAAGAAGAGATGGCGCAAATCGAAGCCTTGGGCGGTTTTGACAAGCTGATGGAAACACTGAAGCAGCGTCTGGCAGAACAGGAAAAACGGCATCAAGGGGGGTCCAAATGGATCGGCACCGCTGGCACCTCGCCATTTGGTGCCTACGGCTATAACCCTGAAGGTATTCGTATTGGTCAGCATGAAAGCCGGCATCAGCGGGCGGTCAAGGTCTGGGATAAACGCGAGTTCCGAAATCTGGATGACAGCGTGGAACTGGGCACCCGCAACATCAAAGTCGCGTTAAAACGCCTGCGCCGCTGGGCCCGCGAGGGTGGCGACGACGAGCTGGATATGGACGGCACAATCCGTGCAACGGCGGAAAACGGCTATATCGACATCAAAACCCGCCCTGAACGCCGCAATAACGTTAAGGTTCTGTTGTTCCTTGATGTCGGCGGCTCGATGGACGCGCATATTCGTTTGGCCGAGGAACTGTTTTCCGCCGCCAAGACCGAATTCAAACATCTGGAATATTACTACTTCCATAACTGTCTTTATGAAGGGGTCTGGAAGGACAACAACCGCCGTTGGACAGAACAAATCCCGACGTGGGATGTGCTGCACACCTATGGATCAGATTACAAATGCATCTTTGTAGGAGATGCCGCAATGTCCCCTTACGAAATCGGTTATCGTGGTGGGGCAAGCGAGCATTATAACGAAGAAACGGGCGAGACGTGGCTGCACCGCGCCCGCGAGCAATGGCCCGACCACATCTGGATCAACCCGACGCAACAGGATTATTGGCAATATACCCACTCCATCGGTATGATCCGCGAGATATTTCAAAACCGGATGTTCCCGATGACCCTGAAAGGGATCGAGGGGGCGATGAAGGAGCTGGGAAGATGAAAAGGTTGTGGGGCGATCATAAACTTCTGGTGTTGGGCTTTTTGGGTGCGCTGATCTTGACGGCTGTCCTGCTTGTACGCCTGATCGCTGACGTTGCCTATTGGCCGCAGCATCAGGACGAACCGATCTCGGGCTGGATGACCGTTGGGTATGTCGCGCATTCCTATGCCGTGGACAAAGACGGATTGATCGAGGCGCTCGGGATTGAAACGGATTTGCGTCGCCATTTGACACTGACAGCCATCGCGGATGCGCAAGATATGTCGCTGGCGGAACTTCGCAACGCCTTGTTAAAAGCCGTCATCGATCAGCGTACAAACCCGTGACGGAAAGCATCCTGTCCCTTGTGCCCACCTATGGGTTGCCGTTTTTGTTCGGCATTACTGTTCTGGCCGCAGCCAGTGTGCCTGTGTCCAGTAGCCTGGCGTTGTTGGTGGCTGGCGCGTTCATCGCCAGTGGCGAGCCTGGGTTAACGGAATCTTACCTGACCGCACTGGCGGGGGCCATAATCGGCGATCAGATTGGTTACCAGATCGGGTTTCACGCAGGCAACGCTGTCGAAGAACGCCTTAGCCGCAAACACAAACGCGCCGCCCAGATTGCACGTGCCAAGGCCCTTATCGATCGTTTCGGCGGGATTGGCGTCTTCCTGACCCGCTGGCTGCTGGCCCCTATTGGCCCTATCACCAACATCATTTGCGGAGCGAGCGACATGCGCTGGCTACGTTTCACGATCTGGGATGTTGCAGGCGAGGCCCTATGGGTCGCGATATATATCGGTATTGGATACGTATTTCGTGGAAACCTTGAAGAAATCGCCATTTTACTGGGCGAGGCCAGCTGGCTGTTGATCGCAGCCCTTGTTGCACTGGGGACGGGTATCCGCGTTCTGGTCCTATTGCGGCAACATCGAAAAGAAAGTGACGTAGCATGAGCAATGCACCGGTTTTCGATATCGACCCTTTTACGTTCTGGGCAGACCCCTATCCGGCACTTGCCCAGATGCGCGCCCTTGGTCCGGTGGTTTATGTCCCGCAGTTTGACCGCACAATGATCGTGAAACGTGACGAAATCGTTAATGCCGAACCGAAGATCGAGGTGTTTAGCTCCGAACAGCCAGAAGGGTTAATGGCGGTTCTTCTGGGCCAAAACCTGATGCGAATGGATGGCGAGGCGCATAAAGTGGAACGCAAGGCGTTGTTCCCCTGCATTTCACCCAAGACGGCGCGGGATCATTGGACCGCCATCTTCAGGGCCGAGGCCGAAGCGATACTGACGGAGTTGGCGCCGAAGGGTTCGGCTGATTTGTTCATGGAATACGGCACGCGCCTGTCCGCACAATGTCTGATCAAGATCACAGGGTTGGAGACGGCAACATGGCAAGAGATGGACATCTGGTCGCAAGCGATGATCGACGGGATCGCGAATTATACCGCTGATGCGGAAGTTGAGGCACGGTGTAACGCCGCCACGGCGGCCGTGGACGCAGCGATTGATGCAATGTTGCCAAAAGCGGGGCAGAAATCGCTGGATATGATTAACGTCATGTTGGCGGCGGGGCTGCCTGAGGAAAGCATCCGCGCCAATATCAAGCTAATGATTACGGGCGGGCAGAACGAGCCCCGCGATGTGATATCCGGCGCGATTTGGGCGTTGCTGACCCATCCTGATCAATTGGCGAAAGTGCGGGCGGGCGAGGTTAGCTGGATGCAGGTATTCGAAGAATTCGTGCGCTGGCTAAGCCCGGTCGGCATGTCGCCGCGTATCATCGCACAAGAACACCGGATCGGGGATGTGACGCTTAAGGCGGGCGACAACGTTTTCTTCATGCTCGGATCTGCCAACCGTGACGAGGCGTATTTCGCGAACCCCGACCAGTTTGATATTACCCGCGATGCAAGCAAACATATTGCCTTTGGTGCGGGTCCGCATTTTTGTGCTGGCGCGTGGATAAGCAAGGCGATGGTCGCCGATGTTGCCCTGCCGATGCTGTTCGATGCCATGCCGGAATTGCGGATTACGGATGACGTGCGCCTTGGCGGCTGGGCCTTCCGGGGCGTCCTGAATTTGCCTTGCGCGTGGTAGGCCTGCGCCCCATATATAAACCATGATCCGTTTCGCCCCCATACTGTTGGCCATCATCGGCGCCGTCATAATGTTCCGCATTTCCGCATGGCGGAGCGGCAAAAATCTGGATGCGCGCTCGACCCCGTTGAAAGACCCGGCGTTACTGGCGCTGACCAAACGTATGGCCGATCAGTTGGATTTGCCGCGCCTTAAGGTACACATTTATGAAATCGAACCAATCAACGGGCTGGCCGCAGCAGACGGACGGATTTTCATTACCCGTGGGTTTATGAACAAATACCGCGACGGGATTGTCGATGCCGAAGAATTGGCGAGCGTGATTGCTCATGAGCTTGGCCACGTCGCGCTTGGGCATTCCAAACGCCGGATGCTGGATTTTGCTGGGGCAAATGCGGCGCGGGTTATTCTTATGACGGTGGTCGGGCGAATGATCCCGTTTATCGGTGTCTATATCGTTAATGCGCTGATTTCGATGTTCACGGCAACACTGTCACGCAAAGATGAATACGAGGCGGATGCCTATGCCTCGGCCCTGTTAACCAAATCTGGCATCGGCGTTGCCCCGCAAATCGCGATGTTCCAAAAGCTGGATTATCTGGCGGGTAAGGTCGATGGTGGCGGGCAACTGGCATGGCTAATGAGCCATCCGGCGACGGCGGACCGGATCACGGCCATTCGGGCGCTTGATGCGAAATGGAACGGCGCTTAGCTTTCCTCGCCAAACTCCGCTTCAAGGAATTTCCCCATACGCGGCAGGCCTGTGCGTTTTAGCAACGGGCGGATAAGCTGCGGGCGGCCCGATGCTTTGACAGCGCGGGC
>DFBD01000118.1 GCA_002367255.1 Rhodobacterales bacterium UBA3089
CATCACCACCATCACGACCATGAAGAAGGCTCTACGCTTTCGGATACGGCGTTGCGCGTTCGGGCACTTGAAACATTGCTTGTCGACAAGGGATATGTAGACCCCGCCGCGTTGGACGAGCTTATCGACACCTACGAAAACAAAGTCGGGCCGCGAAACGGCGCTGCCGTTGTTGCGAAGGCTTGGACTGACGAAGAATATCGTCAACGCCTGTTAAGCGACGCAACCGCCGCCATCGCGGAACTAGATTTCACTGGCCGTCAGGGCGAACATATGATCGCCGTTGAAAATACTCCGAAAACGCACAACATGGTCGTTTGCACGCTGTGTTCGTGCTATCCTTGGCCCGTGTTGGGCCTGCCGCCGATCTGGTACAAGTCACCGCCCTACCGTTCCCGCGTCGTTATCGACCCGCGCGGCGTACTGGCGGATTTCGGCCAAAGTGTTCCTGAAGATACCGAAGTTCGTGTTTGGGATTCGACGGCTGAAGTGCGCTACCTTGTGATACCGGAACGCCCAACTGGCACCGAGGGCTGGAGCGAGGAAAAACTCGCGGCTCTTGTCACGCGAAATTCGATGATCGGAACTGGTATGGCCTTGAACCCTGACGAGTTGGAAATATGAACGGCGGGCAGGATCTTGGCGGTGTAATGGGGTTTGGCCCTGTTATCGAGGAACCAAACGAGCCGCATTTCCATGAAGACTGGGAGGCCCGCGTTCTTGGCTTGACACTGGCGATGGGGGCGTTGGGACTCTGGAATATCGACAAAGGTCGCTTTGCACGCGAAAACCGACCACCATCGGAATATCTTAGTTGGAGCTATTACCGTATTTGGCTGGGTGGGTTAGAGGTTCTGATTAATCAGTGTGGATTGCTTGCCGATACCACTGATGCGGCATCCAAGAACCTTCAAGCCATGAGCGCCGAGAAGATCCCAGTTATCCTTGCAAAGGGAACACCAGCCAACAGAACAGCCCAAGGCCCCGCAAAATACAAAGTCGGTGACAGCATCACCACCAAGAACATCCACCCAACGCACCACACGCGTTTGCCACGCTATTTGCGGGGGCACGTTGGCGAGGTCGTAATGGTCCATGGCGCGCACGTATTTCCTGATTTTGCGGCACACGATAAAGGCGACAGCCCGCAGTGGCTTTATACCGTTCGATTTAAGGCGACCGATTTATGGGGCGCGGATAAAAACACCAACGACCACGTCCACGCAGATTTATGGGAGCCGTATTTTGTCTGAACTCTCAAAAGATCTGGCACAACAATTGCCAAAAATTCCGGTGGATGACGACGGCCCCGTATTCGCCGAACCATGGCAAGCACAAGCCTTTGCCATGACCGTGAAGCTGCACGAAAAAGGCGCATTCACATGGCCGGAATGGGCAGAATTCTTAAGCGGCGAACTTAAGGCGGCTGGAGAGCACGATAGCGTCGATAACTATTATCTGCACTGGTTAAGCGCGCTGGAAAAGCTGCTGGACCAGAAAAAAATCGTGCAAACAGATGAGCGCGAGGCCTGCAAAACCGCTTGGGACAAGGCGGCGCGCGCCACGCCACATGGCACGCCGATTGTTTTGGGCGCTTAGATAAGCCCTATTTAGCAGGATCCCATTGCGGCGTGAAGGATCCGAGGATTTCGTTCACGGCATCGTCGCTGATCGCCGGATCGTTGTACTTCACGATCGCAACCAAGCCACGTTTTTTGTCCTCTAATACAGTTTCAACATTAGCGTCGATATCTGCCTTGGCCAGCGCCGCATCATAGACACGCGTGATCGCCATTTTCCGCAATTCAGGTTTAAAGATTTTTCCGACTTGAGTTTTTGGCAATTCGTCCACAATTTCCACATGCTTGGGAATAGCGGCTCTTTCGCCTACGTGTTTTTCCAGATAGGCGTTCAGATCATCCACGGATGCATCCGCGCCATCAACGAGTTCAACATAAACACAAGGCACCTCGCCTGCATAAGCATCCGGTTGACCAACCGCGCCAGTAAAGGCTACGGATTCGTTGCCAGCCAAAGCTTCCTCGATAATCGCAGGATCAATGTTATGACCGCCACGAATAATCAAATCTTTGGCGCGGCCCGTAATCCATACGTAACCTTCTGCATCGATTCGGCCCAGATCACCTGTTCGCAGGTATTTGCCATCCGCAAACAATCCAACGTTCTTTTCATCCTCGGTATAGGTGTGGCCCGTTACAACGCCGGGATTGTCCACGCAAATTTCGCCGATTTCGTCGACACCGTGTTCTTTGAGTATGTTGCCATCAACATCGCAATCCAGAATTTTAACATCGCAATACGGAAACGGCAGACCAACCGAGCCGATTTTGCGTTCACCGTGCGGTGGATTGATGGAGATAAGGCAAGTCGACTCGGTCATGCCATAGCCTTCCATAATTTTCACGCCGGCTGATTCCTCGAACCGTTTTGCCAGCTCGACTGGTAGCGGTGCAGAACCACACAGTACGTATTTCAACTTTGACACATCGGCATTAACAGGCCGCTGCATCAGGGCCGAAACTGCTGTTGGCACAGTAACCATGAAGGTCACATCCCAGCGTTCCAGAAGCTTCCAGAAATTGTCAAATACCCCGTCCCCGCGATACCCCTGCGGCGTTGGCATCACCATATGTGCGCCAGACGCCAGACAGGCCATCAGGATCGGATAGGCCGCAAATACGTGGAACATAGGCAACGGACAGATCAGAACGTCTTCCTCGGTGAACAGCATTTCGTGCGCACACCAGCCCTGATAAATCATGCCTGAGAATCTATGCTGTGCCACTTTTGGCATACCTGTCGTACCACCTGTATGGAAACAAGAGGCCACGCGGTCTTCACCCCCCTCGGCAAAGTCCAAAGACGTGGCGTTGGCTTTGTCCATCTCGGCGTTAAAATCGAGAACCTTGGCCGAATGCCCGATTTCGATCTTCGGGCGGATCATCGGAACAATCCAGCTAAGCGGAGGGGTTAGGTAACGCGCCAAATCAACCTCTAGAACGGCCTCCACATTCGGGGCCATTTTAACGGCATTTGCCACCTTTTGCGCAACATCAGTCTTCGGGAAGGATTTGAGTGTTACCACAACCTTGGCATTTGTTTCACGCAGAATTGCGGCGATCTGGTCGTCCTCGATGGTTGGATTAATCGGGTTCACGATACCCGCAGTTGCGCCACCAAGCAGGCTGATAACAGCCTCGTTACAGTTGGGCAAAAGATATGCAACCACATCTTTCTCTCCAACACCCAGCCCGCGAAATACGTTCGCAGCTTGCGTCACACGCGACTTTAAGCCGGCCCATGTAAGTGTTTCAGCTTTGTCTTTTACGCCGGATTTTATCTGAAAACTTAGCGCATTACGATCAGGGAAGCTTGCAGCAGTGCGGCTAAGCACTTGATACAAAGTGCGCTCTGACACACGATCGACGAAGGTCATCGCTGTTTCGGTTGTAACTTTATCCGCTAGTGTCGCGTAATGTGGCATAGTTTCTTCTCCCGGTCATGCAATTCGCCGCTTTTCGGGCGATATTTGAACAGCAGAATGTGCGGTTTCCCCAAGGTGCGCAAGGGGAAACCTAACGTCAGCCCACATTGCCGTCAGTAAATTGCAACTTCGCCAGACGTGCGTAGAGCCCCCCTTGTGCGACCAACTCGTCATGGGTGCCCTCGGCCTCAATCTGACCTTCGTTGAAAACGACTATCCGGTCAGCCTTTTTCACCGTCGCCAAACGGTGCGCGATAATCAACGTCGTGCGATTCTGTGCAAGCTTTTCAACGGCTTGTTGAACAGCCCGTTCGCTTTCCGCATCAAGGGCCGAGGTCGCCTCGTCCAGCAACAAAATCGGTGCATCGCGCAAAATGGCCCGGGCGATTGCGATGCGTTGTTTCTGGCCACCCGAAAGCATCACACCACGTTCCCCAACATAGGAGTTGTATTTCTTCGGCAGGCGCACAAGGAATTCATCCGCAGCGGCGGATTTAGCAGCCTCGATAACTTCGGCATCCGTGGCACCGGGGCGCCCGAAACGAATATTCTCCATCGCCGTGGTTGCAAAAATCACAGGGTCTTGCGGAACAAGCGCATATGCCTCGCGCATATCCTCGCGCAGCATGGTTTCAATGCCCATGTCATCAACCATAATCGTGCCTGTATCAGGATCAAAAAACCGCATCAAAAGCTGGAAAATCGTTGACTTGCCCGCCCCCGACGGCCCAACCAAGGCCACAGTTTCACCCGGCTTGATATGCAAGTTCATGTTCTTGAGTGCGTGGATCTCCGGTCTGGCCGGATAAGTAAATGTCACGTCATTAAACTTGATGTCCCCTATCGCACGTTCAGGTGCCGGTACTGGCGACACGGGGTCTTTGATGATGTCATCTGCCTCTAACAATTCAATCAGGCGCTCGGTTGCACCGGCGGCACGTTGCAACTCCCCCCAGATTTCCGACAACGCAGCAACAGCACCCGCAACCATGACCGAATAGATCAGGAACTGTACCAGTTGCCCCGCCGTCATATTGCCCGCAATAACGTCACGTGCCCCCATCCAAAGCACACCGACAACGCCGGTGAACACAAGAAAAATAACAGAAACCGTCAGAATAGCCCGCGTAACAATCCGCCGACGCGCGGCATCGTATGCCTGTTCGGTCAGCTCGTTAAAGCTGTCTTGGCTAATCTCTTCGTGGGTGTAGGCCTGAACGGTTTGTGCGGCCAGCAAGCTCTCGGATGCCTCACCCGAGCTTTCGGCGATACGATCCTGACTTTCACGACTAAGCACGCGAAGTTTGCGGCCCAACATCATAATCGGCATGATTACGAATGGCACCATCAACAGTACCAAGCCCGTCATTTTCATCGAGGTCAGTGACATAAAAATAATACCGCCACCCAACATCAAAACATTACGCAGCGCGACCGAAACCGAAGAGCTGATAACCGACAAAATCAACGTCGTATCGGTGGTCAGGCGGGACAACACCTCGCCCGTTAGAATTTTTTCGTAAAACGCAGGAGAAAGGCTAATAACCTTTTGGTAAATTGCCATGCGGACATCGGCAATCACACGCTCGCCCAGCTTGGTGACGAAATAGAAGCGCAAACCCGTTCCGAGTGCCATAGCCCCCATGACGACAATAATCGCTGCAAAATACCCGTCCAACTGCTTGAGTGCTTCCAGTGTGAACCCGTCAACAACTTCGCGCGCCACCCGTGGCAGTGCTAATGAAACTGCGGCCGTAAACACCAACGCAAACGACGCCGCAATTATCAAACCCTTGTAAGGCGTTAAAAACGGAACCAACCCGCGAAGGGGGCTGATAGTTTTGGACTTTTCTCGTTCATTTTCAATTTTATCATTTTTAGCGTGCGCCATGATATATCCCTTGGATAAAGCGGTAAACAGGAGGTCAAATAAGAACTAAAACTAATAGGAACAATAGTATAGGTAATAAACGTGGGGGCTGACCCAGATGACTATCTCAAACACCTCATAACCCATTGCCTAAGAATGGCTTCCCGGGTCAAAGGATCATTGTGGCTAAAACGCCATTCACATTCCTTTAGATGTAACTCGAATTGAGCCTTGGGTACACCGATAAATTTGCGCATTTTACGCTTGGCATAGTTCCAGAAGTTCTCAATTCCATAGATGTGATTAGCGACGCCTGCAAACAGCGTAAAATGGTTAATCCGATCGTGTTTGAACTAGAGCACATTAGAAATAGCCTTTGCATAAAGGCCAAAAACAGGGGTTTTCCCGCTACGCCTCTCCGCCGCACATCTGCTGACTCTGGGTTTCAGGCCATCGTAGGCGCAGAAAGAAGATGGCCACTGTTGGTGCTGTGGACACAGACGCGAAGCAAGCAATTAGACGGTTTGTTATTCGTCCCACGACACCTCATTTCTTAAGGTATCGTGGGGCAGTTCCAAAAATTTATTGTTTTTGGGATTCTACTTCAATAATGACGTCCATCATCGGACCCAAGCCAAATTCAGCTACTTTGTTCATGCCAAAATCCACTGGATTAAAGCTTGTGGTTGCTGAAAAGCCGGAAACGATCGTTGTTGCATCCCAAGGAAGCGCAGCTTCGTTGTTCCAAGTTACATCCAGAACAACTTCACGCGTTGCGCCAATCATGGTCATGTCGCCAGTGACCAGCGCAGTACGTTCGCCTGTCTGCTCAATGCTTGTGGAGTTGAAAGTCACTTCGGGGAATTCTTCGACGTTCAAGAAATCCGGGCCAAGCAAGTGATCGTCACGCGCTTCTAGGTTAGTGTCGACGCTGGTTGCATCAATGGTGATTTCAACCGAGCTTTTGGTGACATCATCTTTGTCAAAATCGATGGTACCTTCAATGGCGCTGAACTTGCCGCGTGCAGTGGACCAGCCAGCATGGCCAATTCCGAATTGCACCCACGCATGCGCTGGATCGACAACATAGGTTTCTCCGGCTAGGGCCGAAGATGTTGGCAAAATAACCGCAACGGCCGCAGCCATTGCAAGAGTTGATAGAGTTTTCATTTCATTTTCCTTTTCAATTGTAAGTAGTGTTAGTTGGCAGAAACCCATGCTGTTCCAACGGCAACCACCGCTGGAACAAGTGCGATGCCGCCGATTGCGAAGGGTCTCCACCAGTAGGTAGTTTTGATAAATCTGGGTGCCACAAACGGGGTCAGGAAGACCAAGCATACCAGTGCAAACGCAAGCGCGCTTAACTTCGCGGCAAAGACCGCTATTGACAGCAGGATGACTGCCATCGCCGAAGTCACCATCCAAGTCATACTGGACAGCACCAAGCCTTCAGAAACTGGCCGCTTAAGGATATGTTCGGCTAGATAGACCACAGCCAAAAATCCACCCAGCAGCGCCGCAATCGCGCCAAGAACCTGCCCCAACCCGATATAGCTGCCAAGAACGGACACCAGCGAACCGGCAACCGCTGCTGTAAGCAGTGTTACCGGCCACAAAAACGCGTCTTGTTGCTGCCGCTTTGGCGCGTTTGCCACAACGGTTGCAATAGCTATCGGGATCAGCCCCAGAAACAGTTCAGGCTGCATAATGTCTGATGAAATCTTGCGATATGCGATCCAGACAAAGCTTGCCAACAGCAGCAACGCCGTCAAAATTGGATGCGGGGTCTTGTGTTTGAACCCAAACAGAACATTGACGACCCCTAACCCCATAATAATATACCAGATTTTGTGTTTTGAAGAAACCGGTGGCAACGGTGGTATGCCTTCAAGCACCATGTAAATTGCCAAAACTGCTGCCATACTTGCCAGTGCCAATAACCCGCCTTGCAACTTGCCAAAGCGAAAAAGGGCCGCGAGGATCAAGCCAAGCGCCAACGGAATAAGGACGGTATTCAATATAAGTGTCAGTGCCATTTTCGTACCTGCCTTTGAGGTTACAGTAGATGGTACATAGGAGTGGTCAAAATCATTTAATATGGGTCGTGCATTTTTACACTATCAATGATATGTTGTTAATCATGGATAATATTGCCCTGATAAGAACATTCGCTATGGTTGTAGAGGAAGGATCCTTCGTCGCTGCAGCAAATCGCTTGCGAATAACCCCGCAGTTGGTCAGCAAATATGTAAAAGCGTTGGAAGATGATCTCGGTGTTACCCTTCTCAACCGCACCACCCGTAAAATAAGCAGGACCGAAGCCGGCCACACCTTTTTCCTCCGCTGTCTTCAGTTGGTGGAGGATTTTGATGATATGCGTGCCGAAGTTCGCCAAGAACATACAGAGCCACGCGGCCATCTGCGTATAACGGTGCCGGTAACCTTTGGTCAGCTCTATATGGTTGATGCTATCAGCGCATTTGCGCAAGTATTTCCGCAGGTAACGATCGAAATGGAAACGACCGACAGGTTTGTGAATCTGCTGGAGGAAAACATTGACGTTGCGGTGCGCATAGGCGATTTGCCAAACTCATCACTTGTGGCGCGTCGCATGACCTCGACCGACCAGGTAATTTGCGCATCACCTGCCTACCTTGAACGTGCCGGTGTTCCAGCCAGACCAGAAGATCTTAGCGACCATGTCTGCGTTCTGGACACAAATCTTCCTATGGCGGAAAAATGGATACTTCCAGGGCCCGACGGTTTGGTTACTGTGGACGTCAGCGGTAGCTTCACTGTAAATTCCGCAAGTGCAGCGATTGGTTTGGGCCTAAGAGGCACCGGAATTATTTATTCCCCCCGCCTTTTTGTGTTGAAGGAGCTTCTCGCCGGAGATTTGATCGAGATATTTCCAGAGGCGAAATCCCAACCTAAGGGGGTTTACGCACTTTTCCACGAAAACCGGCGTCCCGCGACAAAAAACCGAGTATTCATCGACTATATTACTACACGGTTCCGTAAACAATTTGGGGCTGTCGTGTCTGAAAATACATTTAAAGAGAGCGTTGACTGAAAAAAACAGAGGTAGTGTATCACTTATGTTGGCGTAGCTTGTCTTTGAGACGGAAAAAACGCCTTTGAAAGCGCCCCTCTAACTCGCCCCCCACACCGGGAACCTATTACGATGATATATTCCACCTCTAATTTCGGTCCCGAGTACTTTCAGCATATTCAAAAAGCTCTGCGCGGCACAAACTGTGACACACAAACAATGCCAAACCCTTACGAATAAGGGAATTCAACAATGTCAGGTAGGAAATCTTTGGTGCGGTCGAGAAGACTCGAACTTCCACGGGTGTTACCCCACAGCGACCTCAACGCTGCGCGTCTACCA
>DFBD01000151.1:0-894 GCA_002367255.1 Rhodobacterales bacterium UBA3089
TTGCCGCCGCAATGGGACCAAAGGTGGACAACGGGCGACCAGCCGCCGGACATGGCGATAACATCGCAAGGGATGGTTTCAAGAACCGCGCCCTCGCCTGCTTGAGAGCAGATCGCGACGCCGGTTACGGATTTGTAGCCTTTGACTTTGGCGATAGCTTTGCCCGTTTCGACGCGGATGCCCAAGGCGCGGGCCTGCGACGGCATAGGGCCGTTGGCTGTCGGGCGGGTGTCGAGGATTACGGGGACCTCCAAGCCTGCGTGTTTCATGGTGATAGCAGTGCGGTAGGCATCGTCGTTGTTCGTCACCACGACCGTACGGTCACCCGCGCTGACGCCGAAAAGGGTGGCGTAGTCGCGCACAGCGGAGGCCAGCATGACGCCGGGGATGTCGTTGCCTGCAAATGACAGCGGACGTTCCAGCGCCCCTGTTGCCGTGACGATTCGTTTGGCGCGGATACGCCAGAGGCGATGGCGCGGGGCGGTATCGTCTGGGGCGTGATCGGTGATGCGCTCGTAGCCCATCGCGTACCCGTGGTCGAATACGCCAGACCCCATCATGCGGGTACGGATGGTGACGTTTTCCATGCCTTCAAGGTCTTTGAGCGTCTGGACAATCCAGTCCGCGGAAGGTTTTCCGTCAATCAACGCATCGTCAACAGAAAGGCGGCCACCGAGGTTGGCGGTTTGCTCCATCAGCAGGACTTTGGCGCCAGATGCGCCTGCTTCACGGGCAGCGGCGAGGCCAGCCATGCCACCACCGACGATCAATACATCGACATAGGCGTAAAAGTATTCGTAGCGGTCGGCATCTGCTTCGCGCGGCGCACTCCCGAGGCCTGCGGTCTGGCGGATGATCGGTTCGAACAGGTGTTTCCACGCCCATTGCGGCTTC
>DFBD01000151.1:959-1422 GCA_002367255.1 Rhodobacterales bacterium UBA3089
ATGTCGAATTCAAGGCTAGGCCAGTGGTTTTGCGAAGTGGCGGTCAGGCCGTCGAAAACCTCGGTCGTGGTGGTGCGTTGGTTGGGTTCAAAGCGGTTGCCCTGCCCCATGTTGACCAATGCGTTTGGTTCTTCCGCCCCGCTGGCCATGATGCCACGCGGACGGTGGTATTTGAACGAACGCCCAACCAATGTCTGACCATTTGCCAGCAGGGCGGAGGCGAGTGTGTCACCTTTATGACCTTCGAATTTTTTGCCGTTGAAGGTGAAGGAAACAGATGTTTCGCGGTCGATTACGGAACCGCCGGATGCAAGACGTGTGCTCATTTGAACCCCTCCCACTCTGGTCGTTTGGCTTTGATCGCTTTGATAATATCGTCCGGTGGCGTCGAGGTCTGGGCGGTATAAGTACCAAACACCTCCAACGTTGCCGTACAACGGGCGGCGTGGAACCACTTGCCGCA
>DFBD01000151.1:1530-1660 GCA_002367255.1 Rhodobacterales bacterium UBA3089
GCGGTCACACCGCAGTTGGGGCATTTAAGCATCAGCATATCAATGTATCCAATCTACCAACATTCCGCCCAGCCCCCATTGCAGGGTTCCCAAAACGGAATACACCATTTCATATTGGTATGTTTCCAGC
>DFBD01000151.1:1746-2041 GCA_002367255.1 Rhodobacterales bacterium UBA3089
CCGCGCCGGAGCATTTGCACATAGCGCCAGATCATGCGCTGCTGGACTTCTTCTTGATTGTCCCAGAGGCGACGTTCCTCTTGCGAGGTATAGCGGTGGGTCAGGAAAATCGACAGACCGATGGATAGCGCGATGGAGCCAATGGCCGGAAAAACCGAATTCCACCCCATGTAGAGCGCGGCAACCGAGCTGAGCAACCACAGTATCAGCATTGCCAGCATAAATTCTTTGCGTAGGAACTTCACGTCGGGGATTATGGATTTACTGTTTGGCATCGATACTCTCCTTCTAACGG
>DFBD01000151.1:2137-16940 GCA_002367255.1 Rhodobacterales bacterium UBA3089
CGGTATTTGTACATCGTGTACAGGATATGATCGGTCGCGTGATTTATGACTACACTGGCATCATGACCGGTGACCTTATAAATCAGGTTGTTTTCTACTTCGTCGGCTCGTTTATGCTGTATCTGGTATGGCTTTTGATCAAGCCATCGGAAAGTGTTTATCACTACAGACCGCAGCATCACCACTAGGTTCAAATACATGAAGCCAATTTGGATACGNNACCATATGTGGTTGCGTATCCATTAGTGTGCCACCGCAGCCGCGACTGATTCGTCGATCATGCGGCCCTCCTTGAAGCGATCCATTGAGAACGGTGCTGCCAGATCGCGCGGCGCACCGTCTGCCAGCATCTCGGCTGTTGCCCAGCCTGAACCCGGGATGGATTTGAAACCGCCCGTACCCCAACCACAGTTTATGAACATCCCCTCAACCGGTGTTTTGCCGATGATGGGGGAACGGTCGCCGGTCATATCGACGATCCCGCCCCATTGCCGCAACTGTTTGAGGCGTGAGATAACCGGGAACGTCTCGATCAGGGCGCGAACGGTTTCTTCGACATGGTGGAAGCTGCCGCGTTGGGTGTAGTTGTTAAAGCCGTCAGAACCGCCGCCAATCACGAGCTCGCCTTTGTCGGACTGGCTTAGGTAACCATGCACGGTATTGGCCATGATTACGCAATCTAGAACGGGTTTGATGGGTTCGGAGACAAGTGCTTGCAGCGCCATGCTTTCCACGGGCAGACGGAAGCCGGCCATGTCTGCCAGAACACCCGAGCTGCCCGCCACGACCACGCACAGTTGTTTGCACTTGATTGCCCCCTTGGAGGTCTGCACGCCGGTGACTTTGGCACCTGTTTTATCGATGCCTGTAACCTCGCATTGCTGGATTATGTCAACGCCACGATCAGAAGCACCACGGGCATAGCCCCAAGCGACGGCATCATGCCGTGCAGTGCCACCGCGTTCTTGCCATAGACCGCCAAGGACAGGGTAACGCGGGCCGTCTGTTTCGATGATCGGAACGATTTCCTTGATGCGCTTGGGCGTTACCATTTCGGATTGGATGCCAGCCAGACGGTTGGCGTGGGATGTACGTTTCCATGCACGCAGTTCGTGTTCGGTCTGGGCCAGCATCAAAACGCCCCGAGGGGAGAACATGATGTTGTAGTTCAGGTCTTGGCTAAGACCTTCGTAAAGGGTGCGGGAAAGTTCAAATATAGCGGCGGATTCGTCTTGCAGATAATTGGAGCGGATGATGGTCGTATTGCGCCCTGTATTTCCGCCGCCAAGCCAGCCTTTTTCCAGAACGGCGACGTTGGTAATGCCGTGGTTCTTGGCCAGATAATACGCTGTCGCCAAACCATGCCCGCCAGCGCCGACGATCACTACGTCGTACTCGGCTTTGGGGGTCGGGGATTTCCATGCGCGTTCCCATCCCGAATGAAACCGGAAGGCTTCGCGGGCGATGGCAAAGGCGGAATAACGTTTCATGGGCGGGGCTCCTGTTTCAGGGCGAAATATGTTGTCTCTGGAATGCCGCAGAAACGTGGAATGCCTCTGCCAAACTCCGGCGTATTTATGCTAATTCACGACATATTCATCATGCAATCCCCCCTGCGCGTTTTTCTGCCATTGCATGGGGGGTGCGGGCGGGGATATTGTCGGTGCGAAATCAAACGGGACGATAAGATGACTTTCTGGATATTTGCGGGTGGCTTAACGGTTTTGGCTTTGGCAGCGATGCTTTGGCCTTTGCTGCGCCCAAAGAAACAAACTGCGATGCGGTCGTCTTATGATGTGCAAATCTATAAGGACCAGTTGAAAGAAGTCGAGGCGGACTTGGCCCGTGGTACATTGACCGAAGCCGAGGCCAAGGCCAGCCGTACGGAGGTGTCTCGGCGTTTGCTTGCAGCAGCGGATGCCGAAGCACATGAATCCTCGTCGGGTAATGCGCCTAAAGGGGCGTCGCGGGCGTTGGCAATCACGGTTAGCCTTGCGATGTTGGCTGGTGGTTTTGGCCTTTATCAACAGCTTGGGGTGCAGGGCATGCCGGATTTCCCCTTGGAAGACCGTATCAGTTCGCGCCCTTCGCAAGAAGTAGCCGAAAAGGCCGCAGCGCAGGATGGCACCGGATTGCCCGACATCGTGCAAGCCGACCCTAAACACCTTGAACTGGTTCAACAGCTGCAAGACGTTCTTAAGGATCGCCCGGACGATTTGCGCGGGCATCAGATGTTGGCCGACAATCTGGCCCAGCTTGGCAAGTATGCCGAGGCGCGGGTCGCGCAGGATGATGTGATGCGTATTCTTGGCGACGAGGCAACGGCGGCCGATTATGCAGCACATGCCGAAATTATGATTGTCGCGGCGGACTGGTATGTTTCCCCCGCAGCGGAGGAAGCCTTGGCGCATGCTTTTCAGATTGATCCATCCAACCAACTGGCGCGCTATTACGCGGGTGTTTTGATGATCCAGCGGCAAGATTATGCGCAAACGTATTCGCTATGGAACGGGTTGTTGCAAGAAGGACCGGCGGACGCCCCGTGGATTTCGGTGATCGAAAGCCAGATCGAAGCGGTTGCGGCAGAGGCGGGAATTACACCATCAGCCTTGGCTGGCCCATCGGCAGATCAGGTGAATGCGGCGGGTGATATGACAGACGAAGAACGCAATGACATGGTTCGTGGCATGGTCGCGCAGCTTAGCGAGCGTTTGGCGAACGAGGGCGGTTCTGCAGAAGAATGGGCACGGCTTATTCGGGCATATGGGGTTTTGGGTGAAACGGCCAAGGCCTCGGCAATCTGGAACGAGGCGCAGGTAATTTTTGCGGACAACGCTGACGATATCGCCGTATTACTAGAGGCCGCGCGGGATGCGGAGGTCTCGGCTAGATGAGCGACATTTTCGATAGTGTCGAAGAATTTGCAGCCGCGTCACCCCGGATGTCGGCCCTGATGGGGCTGGATTTGGGCACAAAAACCATCGGCGTGGCCGTTTCGGACACCCTTCGAAGTGTTGCCACACCGCTGGAAACGGTACGGCGCAAGAAATTCAGCACGGATGCGGCGCGGTTACTGGAACTAATCGCCGAGCGGAACATCGCGGGTGTGGTACTGGGCTTGCCGTTCAATATGGATGGGTCCGAGGGGCCACGATGCCAGTCCACCCGCGCGTTTGCACGTAACCTGGCGCGCCTTACGGATGTGCCGATTACGTTTTGGGATGAACGCCTTTCCACCGTTGCCGCCGAACGCGCCCTGTTAGAGGCGGACACGTCGCGAAAGCGTCGCTCGGAAGTTATCGACCATGTGGCGGCTGGATATATCCTGCAAGGATTGCTGGACAGATTGGCGCATTTAAGATGAGCCACGGGGCGTCGGACGAGGTTTGGAAGCGCGACGAGGTGGATTCACCTTGTGTTAAGGTTTGCGTTATACATTCAGAATCAGGGCTTTGCATGGGGTGTTTTCGAACAACTGGCGAGATCGCGGAATGGCCGACGATGGAACCGGAAACACGTAAAACCCTGATGACAGAACTGCCTGAACGTGAAAGGTTTATTGTTACCCGCAGAAAAAAACGTAGACATTTCTGAACCAATTGCTAAATATAGAGGGTAGTGTTTAAATTTCTGTAACGATGTTAATAGTTCGTTGAAATGCCGCGCTTGGCGCAGCTGAAAACCAGAAAGTTAACCAGATTTATGAAAATATGGGCACTAATTCTAATAGTCTATTTTTTAGGTGCCTTTCTGCTGCGCGACAACTTTTCCGCGCTATTTCTGGAATCCGGCAGCGCCTGGTGGATGGCTATGATTTCTGTTGGCTTGGTTGTAACGGCCTTTGCTGGCGTCATCCGAAACCTGATGGGGGCTTTATCCGAAGAACGCCATCAAGCCTTGTTTGCGCTTACAGCCCTGTTTTGCATTGGCGGCGTTGAATACATCAACACCGAAAGAACCCTGCATTCAGAACAAATAACAGCGGAAACTGCGGCAGTCGCAGTTGTTAGCCCGGAAGTGTCTATCAACCGGTCTTGGGACGGCCATTTCCGTGTGATCGCGCAGGTAAACGGGAGCGACATCGGTCTGATGGTCGACACCGGTGCGTCTTTGGTATTACTGCGCTATGATGATGCACTGCGGATCGGCATTCCACTGGATCAGCTTGATTATGCGACACCGCTAACGACAGCGAATGGCAAATCCTATGTCGCTACATATTATATTTCCGAGCTAACCGTTGGCGATCTGACGATCCACGATGTCAAAGCAGCTGTCGCCCAAGAAGGGGCATTGCATTCCTCTTTGCTCGGAATGAGCTTTCTGGAAAAACTGGAAGAAACGGTTATTCAAAGAAACCGGATGATCCTTCGGAGTAAATAACCCTACCCCCAGATTGCTTTTCCAAGCATGTTCAATGCCATCAACATAATGAAAAACGCAAAAACCGTCTTTAACGGTTTGGGGTCCATCGCATGTGCCATTTTCACCCCAAGCGGGGCCGTGACCAGGGTCATCGATACCACGATTGCGAAAGCTGGCAGATTTACGAGGCCGATGGTTAACGGCGGCTTAACGGGCATGTCCCAACCAATCATCAGGAACCCAATGACAGACGGAACGGCGATAACAACGCCGAAGCCTGCCGATGTTGCGATGGCGCGGTGGATGGGTTGGTTATAGAGCGTCATTAACGGCACCCCGAAACTACCACCACCAATTCCCATCAGTACCGACAGAAATCCCAGTAATGGTGACGTGATAATCCGCCCGATGCCCATTGGCATTGCATCGCCCAAGCGCCATTGTTGGCGACCGAATGCGAGGTAAAGGCCGACCAGTGCGCCTAGTATTCCGAATACAACCATCAAACTAACCGAGCGCATTTCGCGAGCGATAAGCACCCCGACTATAGCACCGATTGCGATACCGGGGGTCCAGCTTTTAAGGATCACCCAATCCACGGCGCCTTTTTTATTATGACTAAGAACCGAACGGATAGAGGTGAATATAATCGTGGCCAGTGACGTTGCCACACATATTTGCATCAGGTTTTCGCTGTCGTACCCAAGGGCTGCAAACATGTAGTAGAATGCTGGTACGAGGACGATCCCACCCCCAAGCCCGAGAAGCCCCGCAACAACACCGGCAATCGCGCCGATCATCAATAGCAATGCGACCAGTGGCAGGATTTGTGATAATTCGAATGCAAACATTTGTATTCCTTAAATCGCTAATTGGCGGATTTCTTCAAGGGCCGACAGGACGAGTTCGGGTCCTGCCCCCTCGATATGCGCACCCTCGGAGATGACACGTCGCCAGCGGCGCGCACCTGGTCTGCCTGCGAATGCGCCTAACATATGACGCGTGATCTGGTTCAGGCGAACACCTTTGCCCAGCTCGGACTCGATGTAGGGCAACATGTCCAGAACCGCTTGTTCAGCGGTCGTGTTGGTGGTGGCGCCGAAAAACTGTTGATCGGCATTGGCTAAAATTTTGGCTGGCTCGTGATAGGCAGTGCGCCCAATCATCACACCATCAACGCCTGCATCAAGGTGTGATTGGGCTTGTTCAAGACAGGTAATCCCGCCGTTGATGCAAATTTCCAACCCCGGGAACAGTCGCTTCATGGCGTAGACCAGATCGTAATCCAGCGGCGGCACATCGCGGTTTTCCTTGGGACTTAGGCCTTGAAGCCACGCCTTGCGTGCGTGCACTGTGAAGCTGCGAATACCGGAGGCGGAAACGCGTGATAGAAACTCTGGCAAGATATCTTCCGGGGTCTGGTCATCAACGCCGATGCGGCACTTTATGGTAACCTCCGGGCCCGTTGAAGCCTTGACCATTGCGGCAGCACAATCGGCAACCAAACCGGAGTTTTCCATCAATACCGCCCCAAAACTGCCCGATTGCACGCGATCCGATGGGCAACCGACGTTTAGGTTAACCTCGTCGTAGCCATAATCGCAGGCAATGCGGGTGGCCTCGGCCAGTAACGCGGGATCAGAACCGCCGAGTTGCAGGGCGACGGGATGTTCATCTGAATGATAGCCAAGCAAATGATCGCGGTTGCCGCGCACGACGGCCGCTGCTGTCACCATTTCGGTGTAAAGCAACGTATGTTTGCTGAAACGACGGTGAAAATACCGACAGTGGCGGTCGGTCCAGTCCATCATCGGCGCAACGGAAAGCTTGCGGTTTAGCGTCGTCATTTCAAAGGGTCCAACCTTGGGCGGGTGCTGTTAGCATCCCTACCCTAGCGTGGCGGGGTTTTCCAGTACGATTGACAAATCTTGTTGACCTCGCTCTTTAGGAAACACAAGGTTGCAACTTGTCATTTAACTGGGGGACGATATGAAACGCATTTCTTTATTAATTAGTGGAGCGGCAATGGCTGTTGCTATGGCGTCGTCAGTGGTGGCACAGGATGTCACGCTGCGCCTGCACCAGTTCTTGCCGCTACAAGCCGCTATTCCTGCGAATGCGATTCAGCCGTGGATCGAAAAGATCGAGACGGAATCCGGCGGGCGCATCAAAATTGAACACTATCCGTCTATGCAACTTGGTGGTGGACCACCTGCGCTTTACGGGCAAGCCAAGGACGGCGTTGTTGATATCATCTGGACGCTGATGGGCTACACGCCGGGGCGGTTCCCAAGTTCCGAGGCGTTTGAATTACCGTTCATGACGGGCAGTTCCGAGGCATCCTCGCGTGCCTTCCACGAATTTATCGAAGCGAATGCCATGGCGGAATTCGCCGATACGCATCCGCTGGTGTTTCATACGCACGGGCCGGGCTGGATACATTCCAACGAACCGATTGCCGAGCTGGAAGATGTATCAGGGCAGAAGCTACGTGGCCCTACCCGTGTGATTACGAACTTGCTTGGGAAGTTGGGGGCAACGCCTGTTGGTATGCCTGTTCCTGCTGTGCCGGAAGCGCTTTCTAAAGGCGTAATCGATGGCACGGTTATCCCGTTCGAGGTGACCGTTCCGCTGCGCATTTCCGAACTTGTGACAAACCATACCGGATTTGAAAGCAATCCCGGCCTTTATACAGCGACGTTTATTCTGACCATGAATAACGACAGCTATGATCGTTTGCCGGATGACCTGAAGGCGGTTATCGATGCGAATTCCGGCCCCGATGTGGCCGCACTGTTTGGGGCTGTGATGGACGCGGGCGACATAAAAGGCCGCGCGATTGCAGAGGCAACCGACAACACGGTTACCGCGCTGGATGATGCTGAAAAGGCCCGCTGGATGGCGGCCGCGCAGCCTGTCGTTGACGAATGGCTGGTTGAAATGGAGGGGCTTGGCATTGACGGGCAAGCCCTGATCGACTCGGCTAAGGACTTAATCGCCAAGCACGAGATGTAAGAATTCGGTGGTCGGATTGCGGTTCGGCCACCCACAAATGCGCTTTATTGAATATAATTCTTGCGCTTGAAGGGCATTCGCGCAAACATCCTTGCAACCCGTTTTGCCAAGGAGCCCGCAAATGACCATTCTTCGCCCGTCCCGTCGTGACATCCTGAAAATGAGCGCCGCAGCACCTGCTTTCGCCCTTGGTGCCCCCGCCTTGGCCAAGGTTTCAGCGCCTGCTAGCGGGCAATCGGCTGGATACTTCAGATTTACGGTTGGCGAAGCAAAGTTGACGGTCGTGTCTGATGGACACTTCACGAGCTCTGCGCGCGACATCGGCATTAACGCCGAGGAGGCCGAAATTGTCGCGTTTATGGAGGCGCATTTTCTAGACGCAACCTCGCATTACGAGCACACGAACCATGTCGTAATCGAACTGGGTGATAGCAAGGTTTTGGTTGATGTGGGGTCAGGCAACCGGTTTCTACCGACAACCGGGCACATGCTGGAAAACCTCGCAGCCTCTGGTATTAACGAGGATGAAATCACGCATGTGGCCCTAACCCACGCGCACCCTGATCATATTTGGGGCATTCGTGATGATTTCGACGAGGCTATTTTTCCTGACGCCGAATACCTGATTGGCGCCACCGAGTATGACTGGTGGATGACGGACGACCGCGTTAATTTGGTCGATGCGACGGATCAATCAATGGTCCTCGGGGCTGTGAATTCCCTTACCGCCGCCGAGGCGCAGTTAACGCGCGTTGCTGATGGCCACGAGATCGTACCCGGCGTCACGATGATCGCCACGCCGGGGCACACGACGGGGCATATGTCGTTGATCGTTGAAAGCGAGGGGCACAGCCTGTTGATTACCGGCGATGCCATTCGCGACCCATATGTCAGCATGGAGCGCCCCGAATGGTATGCGCAAATTGATATGGACCCTGAAACGACCGTGGCGACGCGAAAAAAACTGCTGGATATAACGGCTGCGGATCGGATGGCGGTTCTAAGCTATCATTTCCCGTTTCCCGGGGTTGGGCACGTGATTGCAGACGGCGATGCCTATCGGTTTATTCCGGCGTTGTGGCAGTGGGACCAAGGTTAACTGTCGCGTAACGCGGCGCCGAAGGCTTTGAACAACGGGCGCGAGACCTCGTCATGTTCGGCATTCCATTCCGGATGCCACTGAACGGCGATAGCGAAACCATCTGCGCCTTCGATATAAATTGCCTCAGGGGTACTGTCTGGGGCATAACCCTCGACGATGACGCGTTCCCCTGGAATGCATATGCCTTGGCCATGCAGAGAATTTACCAATACTTCATCACTGTCAAAAATTTTGGCGAACTTGCCGCCCGGAGTCAGGGCAACGATGTGGCGATGCTCGAACTTCTCCTCGATTGTGCCGTCGGGGGGCATTCTATGGTTCATCCTGCCCGGCAAATCGCGAATTTCAGGATGCAATGTACCACCGAAGGCGACGTTGAATTCCTGAAAGCCACGGCAAATCCCCAAAATCGGGGTAGATTTCGCGACACATTCCCGGATTAGCGGTAAGGCCAGGGCGTCGCGATCCAAGTCGAATTGCCCGTGCGCCTCGGTGGCTTCTTCGCCGTAATGTTTGGGGTGAACATTAGGACGTCCGCCCGTGAAGACGAAGCCATCGCAGATAGACATGACTTCTTCGATTGAACCGATCGTTGGAAGTGCCGGAATTATGACAGGTATAGCATCCGAAACACGGCTGATCGCGTCAAGGTTCATCAACCCGGTGCCTTGTATAGTATATTGATCGTCAAGCGAATGAGCGTTTCCGATAATGCCGACAACGGGTTTATGCATGTTTTAGCCTCATAAATTTTTTGCGCATTCTACGCAAATGTCGGCATCTGTCCATGCAAGAAACTGTATTTAATTGACCTATCTCAAAGATGCCGAGCTTACATTTTCCTACCCTTAATATGGATTATATGAAGGAGTAATCAGTTGTCCCACACACCAAACGAACTAATCGACATGTTTCCCGAACACGCAGACAAAATACACGAGCTAAAGGCAGAAAATGGTGAATTTTCCCAGTTTTTTGATGAATACCATGAAGTGACGCGCCAGATTCATCGCGGAGAAACGAATGTAGAGCCTATGGATGACTTCCACCTTGAGGAATTACGTAAACGCCGCCTTCAAATGCTCGACCGTGTTGCGGAAATCATCAAGTAACTGACTTGGTTTCCAATTTAGCGGGCGTTTTTCGGCAGGCCCGATACGCCTTCCATTGCCCTTGTATGTCGGCCAGCCTTTCAAGTCTGGCCGACAATTTTGGTGGTGATGTGTGGCTATGCGACAGTGACGGCTTAACCAGCATTTAATGTAATTGTTGGGCTGGGCGTTTTAGTTCTCGCTCAAAGAGCGGGCAAATGCTGATGCCTTTTCAAGTTTATCGATATCTAGGCCGGTTTCAAAATTCATTTCACGCAACAATTTCGCCACGGACACCGTATCAACATTTCCTTTAGCACCCTCAGCATAAGGGCAGCCGCCTAATCCACCAACGGCGGAATCAAAGGTTCGCACGCCGAATTCCAGGCAAACCTGTATGTTTTCAAGTGCTCGGTCATTGGTATCGTGGAAGTGACCCGCCAACACCTCAACAGGCATGTAGTTTGACATTGAACTTAACAAGGCGCGCGTTTTCTCGGGAGTTGCCGCGCCAATTGTATCACCAAGTGATATTTCGTAACAGCCCATGTCTAATAAGCGTAAAGCGACCTTAATGACCTGCTCGGGGGTAACTGAACCGTCATATGGGCAGTCTGTAATGCAAGAAACGTAGCCACGAACGTTGCACTTATCGATTTTTGCTTGCTGTATTATAGGTTCAAACCGAATAATACTTTCATCTATCGAACAATTTATGTTTTTTTGGCTAAATCCCTCAGAGGCCGAGGCAAAAATGGCCACCTCATCGACACCAGCATCAATAGCCGCGTTGTACCCCTTTAGATTTGGAGTCAAAGCTGCATACTTTGTGCCCTTCCTTCTAGAAATGCCCTTCATGACGGCAGCCGCATCTGCCATCTGGGGAACCCATTTAGGACTGACAAAACTGGTGGTTTCTATATGCGAGAGCCCGCAGTCCGAGAGCAGATCAACCAACTTGATCTTGTCCTGCGTGGAAATTATGCGCTCTTGATTTTGCAGGCCATCGCGTGGGCCAACTTCAAATATCCTCACATGGTCAGGCATCGGGATCCTCCAAGGTTAACAGCATTTCGCCGGCCTCAACCTGCTGACCGACGCCAACCAGCACATCAGAAATTATGGCATCTCGTGAAACCGTCAGCGAGTGTTCCATCTTCATTGCCTCGATAATTACAAGCACATCCCCGGACTTCACTTCGTTTTCAGAGGACACGTTAAGCACTTTAACAATGCCAGGCATGGGCGACATCACATCATTTCCGGTGCTTTCATCGGCTTCGTTCAGATCATAACCTTTTGTAATATCGAAGACTTTCGCTTCACTATCCGCAAAGACTGTGATCGTGTCATTATATTTGAAGTACTGGATGGAATGCCGTTGATTTCCGTTAATCAATACTAGAGTATTTTTCGAAGTCCCCTCCAATACCAGATCAATGCTTTCACGCGAGTTCGTGACGGTGAAGGTCTTGGGTCCACTTTGAGTCACCAACATTTCGAACTCTTCACCGCGTGCTTTTAGCCAAACGGAGCGCTTCATTGAGGCCCATAGGCTCCACCCTTCAAGGGGGGGATTGTCCAGCACGTTTTCCGCAATAATTGCAGCGAGAGACCAATCAGTGAAAGTCAAATCCTTTGCAGTGATCAGCTTATTCAAATCGCGGTCAATTAAATCTGTGTCAACATTTCCAAGTTTGAATTGTTCATGGTGGCACAAAGCAGAGAGGAATGGGATGTTTGTAACAGTCCCTGATATATTGCATTCCGCAAGCGCTGATCGCATACGATTTAGGGCAATTTCCCGCGTAGCGCCCCAAACAATAACTTTTGATATTATCGGATCATACCAAGGTGTTATAACATCTTTTTCCCGGATACCGCTGTCTATACGGGCCAATGGCGACATTGATAGATAGTCGATTGATCCTGTCATGGGCAAGAACCCCGCAGGGACATCCTCCGCGTAAATCCGCGCTTCAAATGCATGACCGTTTAAGGTTAAACTACTTTGTGTGGCAGGTAAGGGTTCGCCATTTGCCACCCTTAGTTGCCATTCTACGAGGTCGATCCCGGTAATCATCTCGGTTACAGGATGTTCTACCTGTAAGCGCGTGTTCATTTCCATAAACCAGAAACGATCAGGTTTAAGTCCTTCGGATGCATCAACGATGAATTCGACTGTTCCCGCGCCACTGTATCCGATTGATTTTGCACATCGAACGGCTGCTTCGCCCATTGCTGCGCGCATTTCTCCGGTCATTCCGGGGGCGGGTGCTTCTTCGATTACTTTTTGATGGCGGCGTTGTAGCGAGCAATCCCGCTCAAACAGGTGGATCGCATTGCCGTGGTCATCGCCGAACACTTGTATTTCAATATGGCGCGGCGTTGTTATCCATTTTTCGATCAAACAATGGGCATCACCGAAAGCTGCCAAGCCTTCGCGTTGTGCGCCCTCCAGTGCGGCACGGAAATCGTTCGGATGGTCGACTTTTCGCATGCCTTTGCCGCCGCCACCGGCACGAGCTTTGATTAAAACGGGGTATCCGATGTTTTCAGCCTCTATAGCGAGGAAATCGGCGTCTTGGTTCGATCCGTGATAGCCCGGAACGACGGGAACGCCGCTGTCCGCCATTAACTCCTTCGCGGCATCTTTTAAGCCCATCGCACGGATGGCGCTGGACGACGGGCCGATGAAGCGTAGGCCGGATGCCTCGACTTTCTCTGCAAAATCAGGCGCTTCCGAGAGGAAACCATAGCCCGGGTGAATAGCTTGGGCACCGGAGGCCTTTGCTACTTCAATGATTTTATCGCCTTGAAGATAGCTTTCAGCGACGGCAGCAGGGCCAATGCGCCACGCTTCGTCTGCCATGGCGACATGTTTGGAATGTGCATCTGCATCCGAGTAGACAGCGACGGTTTTCACGCCCATTTTATGGGCTGTATCCATTATTCGGCAGGCAATTTCACCACGGTTCGCGATTAGGATTTTGTCAAACATCTGTGCGCTCCTACATCCGGAACACGCCGAACTGCGTGTCCTCTATTGGGGCATTCAGGGCTGCCATTAACGATAAAGCTAAAACTTCACGGGTTTTGCGCGGATCTATTACACCGTCATCCCACAGTCGAGCGGAGGCGTATAGCGGGTGCGATTGTTGTTCGAACATCTCGATTGTGGGGCGTTTGAATTCGGCTTCTTCCTCCGCGCTCCACTGGCCACCATTACGCTCGATTCCGTCGCGCTTGACGGTGGCGAGGACGCCAGCCGCTTGTTCCCCGCCCATCACGGATATGCGGGAGTTTGGCCATGTCCAAAGGAACCGTGGGGAATATGCACGGCCTGCCATGCCGTAGTTTCCGGCCCCGAACGACCCGCCCACGAGCATGGTTATTTTCGGTACTTTGGTGGTGGCGACAGCGGTTACCAGTTTGGCGCCGTGACGCGCAATACCTTCGGATTCGTATTTTTGGCCAACCATGAAACCTGTTATGTTTTGCAAGAATACTAGCGGTATTTTTCTTTGCGAACAAAGCTCTACGAAGTGTGCGCCTTTGACTGCGCTTTCACTGAATAGCACACCGTTGTTTGCAATGATGCCGACGGGAATGCCCATGACGTGGGCAAAACCGCAGACTAGGGTCGTGCCATAGCGGGCTTTGAATTCGTCAAAACGCGAGCCGTCAACGACGCGGGCGATGACTTCGCGGATGTCGTAGGGGGTTTTCAGGTCTGCGGGGACAACGCCGAAAATTTCGGCAGGGTCAAAGGCTGGTTCTTCGATTGATTGCAGGGCGACGGTTGTTGGTTTGATGCGGTTCAGATTGCCCAGCGCTTGGCGGGCCAAGTCCAGCGCGTGGGCGTCATTCTCGGCCAAGTAGTCCGCAACGCCGCTTAGGCGTGTGTGGACATCGCCGCCGCCCAAGTCTTCGGCACTGACGACCTCGCCCGTAGCGGCTTTGACCAGTGGTGGACCTGCGAGGAATATAGTACCTTGTTCTTTAACGATAATTGTCACATCCGACATCGCGGGAACATATGCGCCGCCAGCGGTACACGAACCCATAACCACGGCAATTTGCGGGATGCCTTTGGCGGACATATTGGCTTGATTAAAGAAAATGCGGCCAAAGTGGTCACGATCGGGGAACACCTCGTCTTGCTGGGGCAGGTTTGCGCCGCCAGAGTCAACCAAATAGACGCATGGCAGGTTGTTTTGTTCGGCAATTTCCTGTGCGCGGAGGTGCTTTTTCACCGTCATAGGAAAATATGTGCCGCCCTTTACGGTGGCGTCATTGCACACGACCATAACTTCGGCACCATGCACGCGGCCAATGCCGGTGATAACGCCTGCGCCCGGGGCAGCGTTGCCGTACATGTCATGCGCGGCGGTCGCGCCAATTTCGAGGAAGGGCGAGCCCGCGTCCAACAGGTTGGCGATACGCTGCCGTGGCAGCATTTTGCCGCGCGCAAGGTGGCGCTCACGGGAACGCTCCCCGCCACCTTGCGCGGTTTGGGCTGCGACCTCGGCTATTTGTGCTAAAGCGAATTCGTGGGCGGCTACGTTTGTTTTAAACGTGTCCGATCCGGTTAGTACGTTTGATTTTAGTTGCATTAGGCCGTCACCTTCATCAACTCGCGTCCAATCAGCATGCGGCGGATTTCAGACGTTCCAGCGCCGATTTCCATCAGCTTGGCATCCCGCATCATCCGCGACACAGGCGAGTCATTCAGATAGCCAGCACCACCCATGGCCTGCACGCCTTGCACGGCCATTTCCATGGCTTTTTCGCTGGCGTAAAGCACGCATGCGGCGGCATCTTGGCGGGTTACTTCGCCGCGATCACAGGATTTGGCGACCTCGTAAACGTAAGCACGGGCGGAGTTCATGGTGGTGTAGATGTCTGCGATTTTGCCCTGCATAAGCTGGAAGTTCCCAATGCTTTCGCCGAACTGCTTGCGTTCGTGCATGTAAGGCATGATGTGGTCGAGTACCGCGTGCATGATGCCGACACCGATGCCGGAAAGCACGACGCGCTCGTAATCAAGGCCGGACATAAGGACGTTCACGCCGCGACCTTCTTCGCCCAGTACGTTTTCGAAAGGGACTTCGACGTTATCGAATATCAGCTCGGCTGTGTTGGAACCGCGCATGCCCATTTTGTCAAAGTGCGGCGAGGTAGAGAAGCCGACCATAGACTTTTCGATGATAAAGGCGGTCATTCCGCG
>DFBD01000151.1:17053-20623 GCA_002367255.1 Rhodobacterales bacterium UBA3089
GAAACAACGTCGGAACCAGCACCGGATTCGGACATGGCGAGTGCGCCGACGTGTTCGCCTGAAATCAGGCCGGGCAGGTATTTCAGCTTTTGCTCGTGGGAACCGTTCAGTTTAATCTGGTTGATGCACAGGTTCGAATGCGCCCCGTAGGATAAGCTGACGGAGGCCGATGCACGGGCGACTTCTTCGACCGCAATTGTGTGCGCAAGGTATCCCATGCCAGCACCGCCGTATTCTTCGGGGACTGTGATGCCGTGCATGCCCAATTCCCCCATTTCCTGCCATAGCTCTGGCGGGAATTCGTTTTTGGCATCAATTTCAGCGGCCATAGGGGCTACGCGATCTTGGGCCCAGCGATGGACCATGTCGCGCAAGGCTTCTACGTCTTCTCCGCAGGAAAAATTCATTGAGGCGTTAAACATAGGAATCCCTTTCATGCATTTCCATTAACTGAACATATGTTCACTTAATAAGCAAGGGAGTTCTTTTGCTTAAAGTATTGTATGCTTAAAGTATTGTACGCTCAACGAACCAATACGCGCCTATGGCCGTGACACCTAGTGACAACGGAATAGTGATGACAGAACGATACCAGGTTTTTCTGCCAAACCATGCGCCGAACAGGGCAAAGCATAGGGCGATAACCGCCAATTGCCCCAGTTCCACACCGATATTGAAGCCGATCAATCCCGAGACAAATTGCGATTGCACAAAGCCGGCTTCGGCCAGAACCCCCGCAAACCCAAGACCGTGGAGGAGGCCGAAAACGAAGACGATAAACGGACGCCAACGGCTAAGGCCGCTGGTGAAGACATTCTCGACGCCTACATAGACGATTGAGGCGGCAATCAGGGGTTCTACGATTGCGGGCGGCACGGTGACCCAGCCCAGCATACCCATGGCGAGCGAGATGGTGTGCGCCAGCGTAAAGGCCGATATCTGCCACAATAGCGGGCGCATTCGGGTAGAAAGCAGGAACATGCCGATGACGAACAGGATGTGGTCCAACCCTTTGGGAATGATGTGTTCAAACCCGATTGCAATATAGCTGGCGAAGACGGACATGCCGGTTCGGGGGGTTACGCCGACAATGGAAATGGGATCGGTTAACTGGCCGCTTTGCAGGTAGGCCGAGTACCCGTCTTCGCCTGATGGTGTAGTGACGCGTACGATCAGCGGCCCTAAATTTTCGGACCAGCCGAAGGTTAATTCGCGGGCGCCTGCGGGGATTTTTCCGGTGATTGTCAGGGTGGAATCGCGGACCAGATCGGGGTCACCGACCGCTGGGATGATTAGCGCAGTTGTCGCTATTTGCAGGGGGTGGTCATTAATTGTGACGGTGATAGCAGATAGGAATTGCGCCTCGAATCCGGCGAACTCTTTAGCAAGAAGGTCTGGGGTAAGCAGCCGTAGCGCATCGTAACGTGCGGCGTTTCGGGATTGCGAGGTGTCGGCGAGGTTTGGGTCAACCTCGGCGATCAGGGCCTCTAGGGTTACGCGGAACTCGACCTCGAAGCTGCCTTCGACAAAACGGATGTCGGCGACAGCCGGGCGCAGTTCGTGGGCCGATACCGTTAGGGGCAACAGCAGGATTACGAACAGGGCCGAAAAAATTGCACGCACGGTAATGTTCCTTGACTTATTCCTTGCAAGAACCGAACCATACACTCTGATTTTGGCAATGGAAGATGTAATGCGGCACTCGAAGGTTTTCACGGCGATTTTGATGGGCTTTATAGCCTTGGTACACCCTGCGGCAGCGCATGAGTTCTGGTTGGATGCGCTGGATTATACGCTTGATGTCGGGCAGGAATTGCAGGTTGATATTCGTGTCGGTCAGGATTTCAAGGGCAACAAATACAGCTTTAATCCCAACCTGTTTTACGATTTCAGCGTGACCGATATAGACGGCAAAGCCCCGATTGACGGGCGGATCGGGGATCAACCTGCTGTGGCTATGACGCCGGTTAACGAAGGGTTGTTGGTGCTGAACCATTTTTCAACCTCGCAACTGTTAACTTATGAAGACGACGGAAAGTTCGAGAGCTTTATTCAGCATAAAGGTCTCGACTGGGTGCTGGCGGAACACTCCGCGCGCGGTTTGCCTGCTTTTGGATTTGGCGAAGGGTATACGCGGTTTGCAAAGTCCCTGATCGCGGTTGGCGAGGGGACGGGGCAAGATGCCCATACCGGTATGCCGTTTGAATTGGTCGCGCTACAGAATCCGTACACTGACAACATATCCAACGGCTTGCCTGTGCGCCTGTTCTTTGGCGCGGACGGGATTGCCGGTATCCAGATCGACATTTTTCGTCGCCCCGCAGATGGCAGCGATGTGATTAAAACGCATGTGGTGACGGATGAGACGGGGCTGGCGTTTATACCGATTATTAGCGGGGATATTTACCTGATAAACGCGGTGCATATGATTATACCGTCGGATGCGGATATTGAGCGCACAGGGGCGGTTTGGCATAGTCTTTGGGCCTCTATGACTTTCAAAGCCGGTTCAGGAAGATAGTGAAATGAACATTTGGAACAAGTACTTAGACTGGCCACCAGTTTGGTTGTTTATCTTTATGACAGTTGCTTGGGTGCAGGCGCAGATTTGGAATCCTATGGCGTATGAGACGGGTTTCACGACTTGGATTGGGCGTGGGGCTATTGTGTTCGGAATTGCACTGATGGGCGTCAGTTTCGTTATGTTTCAGAAGCATAGAACATCGATGGTACCCAAGCGCACGCCTAAAAGTATCATCACGTCCGGCCCGTATAAATACTCGCGTAATCCTATTTACGTCGCGGATGCGATTGTTTTGATCGGGTATATTCTGACGCTGGGGTCGGTGGTTTCATTCCTGTTGGCGCCCGCGTTTGTATGGCTAATCCGTGCAAGGTTCATCAACGGTGAAGAAGCCGGAATTCGCACAGAATTCCGGCAAGCATACGAGGATTATTGCCTACAAACCCGGCGCTGGATTTAGGCATTAATACCCGTTTGCAGCTTGTAACTCCCGCACGTATTTTGTGATCCAGCGGATCTCGGCGTCAGTGATGCCCTCCACCGGAGGCATGTTCCCAAATTGCCAATGGTGCGCGTGTACACCGTTCTTGACAGCGTTTACAAACGAGCCATCGCCGTGATGGCCGGCCTTGTAAAATGCGTGCAGGAATGTCGGGCCGTTTTCTGTGCCAGCCCCGTTGACGCCGTGGCATGCGGCGCAGTTTTCCTCGTATGCGACCAGACCGCTTTGGGCGACTTGCGAAAACTCCGGTATATTGATTTTGGAGACCATTTCACCCGCCGAGCTTGGCCCGGTAAACAGCGTCCACGCCGCGTAAGACACGCCTAATATGATCGCTAGTACGGCTATCATTTTGATGTTCATAACTTCCCCTTTGCTGTGTTTTCACCCGCTAAACCCTGAAGGATCGGGCAGTCTGGCCGGTCATCTCCGTGACACTTGTTAACCAGTTCGGACAAAGTATCCTGCATGGCTTTCAGTTCTTGAATTTTACGCCCGATTTTATCGAGGTGCTCGCGCGCCATGACTTTTACATCGGCACTTG
>DFBD01000151.1:20649-24831 GCA_002367255.1 Rhodobacterales bacterium UBA3089
CCCCTCGCCCGGCTAAGGAACGCCAACTTGTGCATGTGCGTCTCGCTGAAATCGCGATAGCCGTTGTCTGTACGATCAGGCGAAATCAGGCCAATGTCTTCGTAATACCGGATCGTTTTTGCGGGCAAACCACTGTTGTTTGAGGCTTCGCCAATGTTCATTTTTCACCCTCCGGTTTCCAGCGTTTCAACAGCAAGGAGTTACTGACGACACTAACACTGGAGAACGCCATAGCGGCCCCGGCCAAGGCGGGATTTAGGAAACCCAAGGCGGCGATGGGGATGCCGATAACATTGTATATAAAGGCCCAAAACAGGTTTTGCCGAATTTTGGACGATGTAGCCCGCGCGACTTTAAGCGAGGAATGCACCAGTGTCGGGTCTGCTTGCATCAGCACAAAACCGGCGGTTTCGAGTGCCACATCTGCACCGCCCCCCATAGCAATCCCGAGATCTGCCACAGCAAGTGCGGGCGCATCATTCACCCCGTCGCCAACCATTGCCACATGGTGCCCTTGGGCAACAAGCGCCTTCAGGGCAGCGACTTTATCATCAGGGCGCATCTCGGACTTCACTTCGTCGATGCCGACGAGTCTGGCGATATGTGCGGCAGTCTGCGGGTTATCGCCCGTCAACAGCATGGTGCGAACACCGTCTGCCTTCAGGGCAGTGACGGCGGCCTCGGCCTGTGGCCTCGGCGTGTCCGCCAGACCGATAAGGCCCAGAGCGGCGCTGTCGCGGGAGACCCAAACGACCGTTTGGCCTTGCTCTGCCAGTTCTCGTGCGGTTGCCTGCATCGCGTCTGCTGCATCCGGTGCCACGTAGGCTTGACGGCCTATTAGGATGGTAGTGTTGTTCACGATGGCCTCCACCCCCTCGCCTATTTTTGCCGTAAATTCGGTGGGCGCGGAAAGGGTAAGCTTGCGGGCTTTAGCCGTTGCTACCATGGCTTTGCCAAGTGGGTGTTCAGAGCCGGATTGGGCGGAAGCCGCCAACGCCAGAAGATCATCCTCGGACATATCAACACTGTGGATGCTGACGATTTCTGGCTTGCCAATCGTCAGGGTTCCGGTTTTATCAAACACGACGGTGTCGATGTTCTTGGCGCGCTCTAGCGTCTCGATATCACGGATAAGGATACCGTGTTGCGCGGCAACGCCCGTTCCGGCGACGAGGGCCGTTGGAGTGGCCAAGCCCAGCGCACATGGGCAGGCGATGACCATTACGGAAATCGCGGCAGTGAGGGCGGTTTCAAAATCCGCACCCGTGGCTATCCAGCCGATCAGGGTTATCAGCGAAATCACCAGAACGACAGGTACGAAAATAGCGGCAACGCGGTCCACCAAACGCTGGATCGGGGCTTTGCCGGTTTGGGCTTCTTCGACCAGTTTCGCGATTTTGGCCAGCGTGGTATCTGTGCCGACTTTCTTGGCGCGAACACGTAGGAGGCCTGCGCCGTTTATCGATCCGGCGATAACCTCGTCACCCTTTTGGCGGATGACCGGCATGGATTCGCCGGTAATCAGGCTCTCGTCCAGCTCGCTTTCACCACGGATGACTTCACCATCTACGGGCAAGCGTTCGCCGGGTTTTACGATTACTACGTCGCCGATCAGGACGTCAGAAATGGCGACCTCTACCTCTTCACTGGCGCGCAGCACAATGGCGTTGTCGGGGCGCAGCGACATTAGCTGGCGAAGGGCTGAGGAGGCAGCGCGTTTGGCGCGGGCTTCTAATACTTTGCCAGCCAAAATCAGGGTAATCACGACGGCGGAGGCTTCGAAATACAGGTGGCCTTTGGCCTCGGAGCCTAGGGTAACAAGCATCCAGATGCTGTAGAAATAGGCCGAACTTGTGCCCATGACAACCAACTGATCCATGTTGCCGGCTTTGGCTTTAAGCGCACTCCATGCGGCGCGATAGAAGCGGCGGCCAACCCAGAACTGTACAGGCGTCGCAAGGGCCAGTTCGCCAAGCGGCGGGATGCTTAGATCGATGCCTGCCAGCATGAGTACCATTTGCGAAACGAGGGGTAATGACAGGATGGCGGCAACAGAAAGTTCAATTAAATCCTTACGTTGCGCGGCAGCGATTTCCTTTTCACGGCTATCACCGGTTTCTTCGGCAACGGTGGCCGGGTAGCCTGCATCGGTGGATGCCTTGGCGATTATTGCAGGCGTTGTTTGCCCTGGAACGTAGTGAACCGAAGCCGTTTCCAGCGCCAAATTAACCGTGGCAGACAGTACACCCGGCACGGTTTGCATGGCTTTTTCCGAACGTCCGGCACAGCCCGCGCAGGTCATTTTGGCGATGTTGAATCGCACTTGTGCTTCGCGAATGCCATAGCCCATGGTGCGAACGGCGGCGGCGATCCGTTCGGGCGACAGGGCGCTTGCGTCAAACCATACGTCCAGCTTTTCCAGTGCCAGATTTACGGTCGCGGATTCGACCCCGGGCATGGCGGCGACGGCCTTTTCCACACGTCCAGCACAGCCCGCGCAGGTCATGCCGGTTACCTCAAAATTTACATTGTCGAAATGGTCAGATGCCATATCTTCCATGTCGCGACTCCTACTTGATTTCCTTACAAGTAGAGATTCCAGTAACTGGAAGGTCAAGGGATTTATTAGGGAGGGGTTGGAACCACCTCTTTCTCACCCTATAAGGCCTTGAAACCAAAGCGGAGGCTGATGCCATGCGGACTGCAAAAATTGAACGTAAAACGGCCGAAACCGATATTTCTGTCGAGATTAATCTTGATGGAACCGGGGTCTATGACAACAAGACAGGCGTCGGGTTTTTCGACCATATGCTGGACCAGCTATCGCGCCACGCTTTGATCGATATGACGGTTCGCGCAAGCGGGGATTTGCACATTGATGACCACCACACGGTGGAGGATGTGGGCATTGCACTTGGCAAAGCTGTCGCGCAAGCCATTGGAGATAAACGCGGAATCGTTCGTTACGGGTCTTGTATGCTGGTCATGGATGACACGTTGGTACGGGCAGCGCTGGACATGTCCGGCCGTGCGTATTTGATCTGGAAGGTAGATTTCACGGCGTCGAAAATCGGGGCGTTTGACACAGAGCTGGTACGCGAATTCTTTACGGCATTCGCGATGAACGCAGGCATGAATCTGCACATTGAACGCCTTGACGGGATCAACAGCCACCACATTGCCGAGGCCAGTTTCAAGGCGGTTGCCCGGGCCTTGCGCGATGCGTTGGAAACGGACCCGCGCAAGGCGGATGCCATCCCGTCAACAAAGGGTACGCTAAGCGAATGACGACGGTTATTGTTGACTATAATTCGGGCAATATCCACTCGGCTGAAAAGAGCTTTCAGCGGATGGCGACCGAGGTTGGCGGCGGGCCGGTTATCGTATCGTCTGACCCTGAAATTGTACGCAAATGCGACCGAATTGTTCTGCCAGGTGTCGGCGCTTTTGCTGATTGTCGTCAAGGGCTTGCAAGTTTTGACGGGTTGTTCGAAGCAATCGAGGAACGCGTGCTGCAAGGCGGCGTGCCTTTCCTTGGAATTTGCGTTGGAATGCAGATGATGGCGACCCTTGGGCGCGAGCATGGGCATGACACAAAAGGCTTTGACTGGATCGGTGGCGAGGTTGTTGAAATGCAGCCAAAGGACCCGAATTTGAAGGTTCCACACATGGGATGGAACGAGCTGGAAATTCAGGTTCAGCACCCGCTTTTTGACGGGATTTCAACAGGGGATCATGCGTATTTCGTACACTCCTACCACCTTGACCCACGCGATCCGGCACATCTTTTGGCGACGGTTGATTACGGCGGGCCGGTGACGGCGGCAGTCGGACGCGATAATATGCTGGGCACACAATTTCACCCTGAAAAAAGCCAAAAAACCGGCTTGCGGTTGATTGCGAATTTTCTGCATTGGAAACCCTAGCTGGGCGTTAACCTTTGCACGAAATTGGGTGTTTTTAGCGTACACAACACGTACACAACCTGTACATACAATTTCGTTAACGTTTATGATGCTAACTAAACCATAAGGTTACGGAGCTAAACATGACAGACAAAACGATTCGCCTTTCAGACTATACGCCACCCGCTTATTTGATCGAGGATGTGCATCTGACGTTTGATCTGCACGCGACCAAAACCCGGGTTAAGGCGCGGATTACCTTTGTGAGCAATCCGGC
>DFBD01000016.1:0-6233 GCA_002367255.1 Rhodobacterales bacterium UBA3089
TCACCCTTAGCCACCCCGACCGAGATGACATCACGATCAATCCCGACGACGAGGGGGATGCCAATCATTTCGTGCAATGGGTTATGCCGATTTCCAACGGCTCGCGCATGCTGCCAGCCCGATTGGTTAGCGCCCCGCAGCCGATGACGGATACGGACTTCCAATCCATCTCGATCATCAATCTGGCCTCCCACGCCGAGATTGAGAAGAAAATTGAAACCACCCTTTCGCCAGAACGCTGGCGCGGGAACATTCATGTGGATGGATGGGAACCCTGGGCCGAAAAAGACATGATCGGAAAGCGCCTGCGTATTGGTGAAGCCGAACTGGAAATCCGCGAAGAAATCACGCGCTGCATGGCCACAACCGTCAATACCAAGACGGGCGTAAAAGACGCAGACACGCTGGGAACATTGAAGAAAGAATTCGGCCATCAGGAGATGGGTGTTTACGCAGTTGTAATTAATTCCGGGCGCATTCGCCAAGAAGACCAAGTAGAGGTGCTGTAATGACCGTCCAGTTTCCCATCGCCGAAATGCCAGACGAAGCAACCGCCGAGATTGGCCGCAAGCTGTTCGCAGGAAACTCCGATTTCCTGAAAGGCGTCGTCGCGATGGACGGGTTGCCACCCGCCGACCGTATAGAGGTCTGTTTTGCAGGTCGCTCCAACGTCGGAAAGTCAACGCTTATCAACGCGCTAACAGGTCGCAAAGCCTTGGCGCGTGCCTCCAACACGCCAGGCCGCACGCAGGAAATCAACTATTTCACATTGCTGGACAAACATTACCTAGTTGACCTTCCGGGCTATGGCTTCGCCAACGCCCCTGTCCCCGTCGTCGCCAAATGGCAACGCTTGCTGAAGGCATACCTTCAGGGTCGCGCCACATTGCGCCGTGTATTCCTGCTAATCGACGCGCGCCACGGCCCTAAAGACGTGGACGAAGAAATCATGGCCTTGCTTGGGTCGTCAGCCGTAACCTTCCAAGTCGTGCTAACCAAATGCGACAAGCTGAAAAAACCGGAACTCGATAAAATCATCGAAAAAACCCGTGCGACTTTAGCCAAATTCCCTGCCGCCTACCCCGAGATCGTTCTGACATCTTCGAATAAGGGCGAAGGCCTCGACATCCTGCGCACCATCATCGCCACGATGGAATAAACTCGGGTCTTGGGTTTCTCGACCCAAGCGGCTAAACAAGTCAAAACCGCGAGGAGCCACCCGATGGAGTTACAACAAGCGATGCAACGCGACTCGATTGCCACAGCCAGAACCCTAAGCGAAGCCCTGCCCTTCTTGCAGCGCTATGACGGGGCTATTGTCGTGATCAAATTCGGTGGTCACGCGATGGGTGACGACGCGGAAATGGAAAAGTTCGCCCGCGATATTGTGCTTATGAAACAGGTTAACGTGAACCCGATCATCGTACACGGTGGCGGCCCGATGATTAACGAAATGCTGGAAAAGCAGGGCGTCAAATCGGACTTCGTGAATGGTAAACGGGTGACCGACGCCGAAACCATGAAGATTGTCGAAATGGTTCTGTCTGGTTCCGTCAACAAACGCATCGTCGGTGCTATCAACAAACAAGGTGGCAAAGCCATCGGGCTGTCCGGTAAAGACGCCAACCTGATGATCTGCGAGAAAGCCGAACCGGACCTCGGGTTTGTTGGCGAGCCAATCCAAATCAACCCCGAGGTTCTACATACATTCCTGGACAGCGACCTCATTCCGGTAATTGCTCCGGTCGGTGTTGGCGAAGATGGCCAAACCTATAACGTAAACGGCGATACCGCGGCGGGCGCAATTGCGGCAGGGCTGGATGCAGATCGCCTGTTGCTACTGACCGACGTATCGGGCGTAAAAGACGCCGAAGGCAACGTTATTACACAGTTAACACCGGAACATGTTGGCGACCTGACCACCCAAGGCGTAATCGCGGGCGGCATGATCCCCAAAACCCAAACCGCACTGGATGCAATCGAGGGCGGCGTGCGCGCCGTTGTCATCCTCGACGGGCGCGCCCCGCACGCTTGTTTGCTGGAATTGTTCACCGAACACGGGGCCGGTAGCCTGATCCGCAGATAGCGCCAACAACACATTCAATTTACTTCATGTAACAATGTCGCATATCCCTTGATCTTCGTACGGATCAGGCCCACCTTCGGCGCATGGAAAACGAAATGCTCATCCGTCTATCGGTCTTTCTTGGTCTATTCGCGCTTTTCGCAATTATCGAGACTGTCATCCCGCGCCGTTCGCGCCCCGTCCCCCGTAACCGCCGCTGGTTCGTGAATTGGGGGCTAATTGTTATAGATACCGCAGGGCTGAAACTGCTGGCGACGGTTATCCCTGTGATGTCTGTCGGGGCTGCAATTGATGCGAACTTAAACGGTTGGGGGCTGCTAAACAACGTCACATGGCCAGCATGGATCGAGGTTATCGTCGCAATCCTGGTTCTCGATTTTGTTATCTGGGCGCAACACTTGATCACCCACAAAATCCCGCTTTTGTGGCGCTTGCACCAAGTCCACCACGCCGACCGGGATATGGACGTAACCACCGCCATCCGTTTTCACCCGCTAGAAATCGCGCTGTCGATGCTACTGAAAATCGGCCTGATCTACATCCTTGGCCCCACCGCCTTCGCCGTGATCCTGTTCGAGATAATCCTGAACGGCTCCGCCATGTTTAACCACGCCAATATTCGCCTCTCGCCGCGTGTTGATGCTATTGTCCGCACGGTATTGGTCACACCGGACATGCATCGCGTCCACCACTCGGTGATCCGAGACGAACACGACAGCAATTACGGGTTCTCCCTTTCGATCTGGGACCGCATGTTTCGCACCTACGTCGCCCAGCCCAAGGCAGGCCATGACGACATGGAAATTGGCCTGCGATGGCAGGATGAGCGCCCGGGCAAGCTGCTGTGGAACCTTAAGCTTCCATTTACAAATAAATGACGCTGGGTGAAATTTCGGACGTGGCTGGCCATTACGGGCTGTCTGTTCTCGGGGCGTTTCATGATAAAGGTCAAACCGTGGTCCTGCTTGGCCCAAACGAACCAGAATTCTGGTCCGTTTTCACGCAGAGTGTTGAGTATTTAAGCAAAGAAGAAGAGCCGATGGACCGTTGGTCTCGGCGTGTTATCGGTGCGTTGGCGCAGATGTCTGGCGCGGAGGCTCTATTCCCTTTTGGTGGCCCACCATACCACCCTTTCATAGATTGGGCTTTGAAGAGCGGGCGCGCTTGGCAATCGCCTGTCGGGTTGTTGGTGCATGATGCATCCGGACTGTTTGTGTCCTATCGCGGGGCGTTGCTGGTTCCGAAGCGGTTGGAGTTAGCGCCAACAGGTTCATCTCCTTGCGAAAAATGTTCAGAAAAGCCTTGTCTTTCCGCATGTCCTGCCGCAGCCTTGACGAAGGACGGATATGACGTTCCGAAGTGCCACGCGCACCTCGATACTGCCGGAACCGAGTGCCTTTCCAGTGGCTGCGTTGTGCGCCGCGTGTGCCCCATCGGGCAGAATAATCGATTGCCATCGCAATCCGCCTTTCACATGAGGGCGTTTCATAAAGGATAGAATTGATGAAAAAGCTCACCCTCATGCGTCACGCCAAATCCTCTTGGGCAGATTCAGACGTCCCCGACATTGATCGCACCTTGGGCGAGCGCGGCCGCAAAGCTGCCGGCCTTCTGGGTAAATGGTTAGAAACCTCGGGTCACGCCCCCGATCAAGTTATCGTTTCATCCGCTGCCAGATGTCAGGAAACGTGGGAACTGGTATCCGCTAGCCTGACAAATACACCTACCGTTATTACCGAAGCGGCACTTTACATGGCCTCCCCTGACGAAATTCTGGGTATTATCCGCAAAGTAGCGACGGGTGACAACGTACTGGTCATCGCCCATATGCCCGGCATCGGCAGCTTGGCACGCGCTTTGCGCGTCGATCCGGCCCCCACACACACAGCTTTCGATAAATATCCTACGGGTGGCACAACAGTGCTGGAAGTTCAGGGCGATTGGGCTGCGCTGGATTACGGCACTACCCATCTGGATACCTATATAATACCCGCTGATCTGGGCTGACTACTGCTGTGATTTAATAAACGTTCCGTTATTCAAATCCTGAATAAAATCGCACGAGCGTGCGGTTGCCGGGTGAATTCGCCCACAACTAAAACCCGAAGGCGCGGTGCAAATGAACGCCCGCGCCTTCCATAGTCGGTTGTGCAGGGATTTCGGATTTAACAGGACGGAACGACATTTTCAGCACCTTTCAAAACAAGTTGCCCGAAAGATAATGCCGTTTCGCCCGATTATAACACCCAAAGACCGGGATAGATTGTTTACCTTACAACCCTTTGGAACGATAACTCGCTGCAACACGTTCAATCGAAACAAGGAACGCCGCCGTCCGCAAATCCGGCACATCGTCGCGCGAATGCCAGACCTGACGCATCGACTGATAGGCCGCCCGCATGGAATCATCCAACCCCGAGCGCACCAGTTCCAGCTCGTCTGCGCCCTTCAAGTACTTGGCTTTAAAGTCTTCCGACAGATTCCACGTGATCGACGGGTCATCCCCCAACCTTTGCAATTCATCCAACAACAACTGATGACGCGATTCTTCTTGGCGGCGTTGCATTCGACCAAAGCGGATGTGACTGAGGTTTTTCACCCATTCGAAATAGGAAACCGTTACACCGCCCGCATTGGCGTACATATCGGGAATGATTACGACGCCCTTATGCATCAGAACCTCGTCCGCACCGGACGTGATCGGCCCGTTCGCCGCCTCGATAATCAGGTTCGCCTTGATCCTGTCCGCGTTGGTCAGGTTGATAACCCCCTCCAAAGCTGCCGGAATAAGAATATCGCAATCCATTTCCAGAACCGAGGCCCCATCCGGGATAAACTCCGCATTAAGGAAATCCTTCACGCCGCCCGTCATTTCGATGTGCTCTCTAAGGAGGTCGATATTTAATCCGTCGGCATTCACTACCGCCCCGTCGTGTTCGATCACCGCGACAACCTTCGCGCCGTCTTCCTCGGATACGAACTTCGCCGCGTGATAGCCCACGTTGCCCAAGCCCTGAACAATAACCCGCTTGTCTTTCAACTTGCCGGAAAGGTTAGCCTTGGCCTTATCCTCATCGTAGCGGAAGAATTCCTGCAAGGCATATTGCACGCCGCGCCCGGTCGCCTCCACACGGCCCTGAATGCCGCCCGAGTTAATCGGTTTACCCGTCACACAGGCCGCCGCGTTGATGTCCGTTGTGTTCATCCTGCGGTATTGGTCGACAATCCACGCCATTTCGCGCTCGCCCGTGCCCATGTCCGGTGCGGGTACGTTTTGCGATGGGTTAATCAAATCCCGTTTGATCAGCTCGTAAGCAAAACGACGCGTGATCTGTTCCATCTCGTGGGCATCCCATTCGCGCGGGTCGATCCGCAAACCACCCTTAGACCCACCAAACGGTGCCTGCACCAACGCGCATTTATAGGTCATAAGCGCCGCCAAGGCCTCCACCTCGTCCTGCTCCACGCCCATGGCGAAACGGATACCGCCTTTCACGGGCTCCATATGTTCCGAATGAACGGAGCGATAACCGGTAAACGTATGGATTTGCCCACGTAACCGCACGCCAAAACGAACGGTATAGGTGGAGTTGCAAACGCGGACTTTCTGCTCCAATCCTGGAGACAGATCCATCAGCTTCACAGCACGATTGAACATAATATCTACGGATTCACGAAAACTTGGTTCGGTGGTCATGTGTATTCCCTCGGGTTATATTGTGGTTTTGTTAACCATCTTTAACGCAGCTTGGTATTTCGGAGGTTCCTCCGAGACTTCTAATAATTCAGGTAGGTAATAATCGATTCTATTGGCTTACTCTAATCGTCCTTGCGATAAAGTTAACACTCGGTCCATACGGGCAGCCAAATCAAGATTATGTGTAGCAATCAATGCCGACAGGCCGGTTTCCCGAACCAGTTCAAGCAAGGTCTCAAAAACACGATCTGCGGTTTCAGGGTCAAGGTTTCCAGTTGGCTCGTCCGCCAGCAAAACGCTTGGCCCGTTCGCCAGCGCCCGACAAAACGCTACCCGTTGCTGCTCGCCACCCGACAATTCACCCGGGCGGTGGGTTAAACGATGCGACAGCCCCACCTTCCCCAGCAAATCCTCAGCCCGTGCCTGCGCTTCGTCGCGCGAAACCCCTGC